>JAMOPG010000210.1 GCA_027064715.1 Desulfobacterales bacterium | reverse complement strand
TTGGACAACTTTTAAGCTCAATCATTTTTTAACTCTTTTTTGTCAGAGTTATTATACTGCACAGATGTTTTTCTCCACTGTCACCTTCTATCTCTTTATACCCAATATATCTTTGCTGAATATTAAAATGCTCTTCTGCTAGCTTAAAAAATTTTTTAGCTTTGATATGATAATCTTTAGCAAGTATTACCTTTGAACTATTATCCTTTAAGTGTCTTAAAAAGAATTTAATTAATGGCCTATAATGTTGTCGTCTGTACAAAACTTCAGAACCAATTATATAGGAAAATCTTTTATCAAGGGTGTGCTTTGTAAAATCAATTTTTTTTACATTGGCTCTCTCTTCTAATCCATTTTTCAATATATTTAACTTGGATATAATCAATGCATCTTCATCTATGTCAGAAATAATAACATTAAATCCCCTTTTTGCAGCCACTAAACCGCAAAGTCCTATACCAGCACCTATTTCTAAAAGCTCTGCATCTTCTTGAACTGGTAATTTTAACAACGCATAACTCAGCAAAAGAGAACTTGGCCACAGCTTTGCCCAAAAAGGAAGATCCAATTTATCTCCTTCTTTTGTACTATCAGCAAGTTTTTCAATATATGCATCTAGATTTTCGATTTGAGCTAGACTTATAACTATATCTCCTATTTTAACTTCCTCAAAACCAATTTTAAATTTTTTGCTTATTCTTTGGATAAGCTCCTCAAAACTCACATTTTCAATGTATTCCATAACCACCTCTACTCAGTTTAAATACAAAAAGAGCCAAACCCCAAATTTTGAGGTTTGGCTCTTAAGTTAAATTATCTCACCTTGTTAAGGCGGCTTCCGGATTCGAACCGGAGAATGGAGGTTTTGCAGACCTCTGCCTTACCACTTGGCTAAGCCGCCATTTTATCATTTACTGGAGCGGGTGACGGGACTTGAACCCGCGACTTCAACCTTGGCAAGGTTGCACTCTACCAACTGAGTTACACCCGCTCAGCAAGATATTATATAAACAACCCCAATAAAAATGTCAAGCCTGTTTTAAAAAAAGACAAAAATCACATCAAAACATTTTTAACTATTTAAAATATATATTTTTCAAAAATTTTTTAAATAAAGACATGCAGGCCAAACAACCCACCACTTATTTATTATCACCCAAAACTAATTAAAAAATATCACAAAAAAATTCTTTTTTTATTTAAAAAATTGAGATAAGAATTGAACTTACATGATTTTTGAAACATTAACGTTAGTTTTCGAAACATAAACATTAGCATGACTTAAGGGAAGGTTATAAAGTTTATGTGTGAGTTATTTTGCAACAATATAGAACCAGAGGATAATATTAATTGCCCCATATGTGGAAATAAATTGAAGATAGAGGGAAGGTGAGCAAATGCAAAGCTTGTCTGCATGGTGTGTGGACTAGTTAGGCCAATACAAGAGGGTGGAGAAGAGATAGAGAGGTTGAAAGAAAAATGGATAGATGATTTTTTTCAGGAGGAGAAGTAATGACAAAAAATATAGGGGTGTTGATATCAGGAACAGGAACAAATCTGCAATCTATTATAGACAAAAAAAGTAAGGGGGTTCTCTCAGCTAATATAGCAGTGGTAATATCCAACAACGAAAATGCATATGGTCTAATTATAGCAAAAAATAAAAATATTCCTACCCATGTAGTGCCCCATAAAGATTTTACTACTAGAGAAGAACATGAAAAAAAGATAATAGATATTTTAAAAGGCTATAATGTTGATCTTGTGGTTTTAGCTGGTTATATGAGAATCCTGACAAAATTTTTTATTTCTCACTATCCTGAAAAAATAATAAATATCCATCCAGCTCTCTTACCCTCATTTAGAGGAGTAGATGCCCAAAGACAAGCAGTGGAATATGGAGTAAAGATATCAGGTGCAACAGTACACTTTGTAGATGAAAAGGTAGATCACGGCCCTATAATAATTCAAGGAGCAGTTCCAGTATCCCCTCAAGATAAAAGAGATGATCTGGCACAACGTATATTAAATATTGAACATAGGATTTTACCTCAGGCTATTCAATGGATTTGTGAGGGACGTATTAAAATACAGGGAACTAAAGTAATTTTAATCAACAAAAATAAGCCAAAAGCAGACATAAAGGATATAATGCCATGCCTAATCAACCCTCAATTAGAAGAGGGATTTTAATTTTTATTTTCACCACGAATTATTATTGACCAGCAATAAAATTAGAGTTATATAGGTCCAAGTAAATTAAAGTAAATTTCTCAGGTAAAATTAAAATAAAATCGATAAAGGAGGATCGTGATGAAAAAAAAGATGAAGACCATTGACGGTAATACAGCTGCAGCGCATGTAGCTTACGCCTTGAGTGATGTTGCTGCTATTTATCCCATTACCCCTTCTTCTCCCATGGCAGAACTCTGTGATGAGTGGGCAGCACAGGGAAGAAAAAATATTTTTGGTCAAAAGGTATTAGTTAGGGAATTACAATCTGAGGCTGGTGCTGCTGCTGCTGTTCACGGCTCTTTAGCAGCGGGATCCCTCACAACTACTTTTACAGCATCACAGGGCCTTTTACTCATGATTCCAAATATGTATAAGATAGCGGGAGAACTCTTACCTGGTGTTTTTCACGTAACAGCAAGAGCAGTTGCAACTCATGCCCTTTCAATCTTTGGGGATCATTCTGATGTGTATGCTGTAAGACAAACAGGTTTTGCATTACTCTGTTCATCTTCTGTGCAAGAGGTTATGGATCTTGGACTGGTTGCTCATCTTTCTGCAATTGAATCTAGTGTGCCTTTTCTACATTTTTTTGATGGTTTTAGGACTTCCCATGAAATTCAGAAAATCCATGTTATAGACTATGATGAAATAGCCTCTGTTGTAAATTTTAAGGCCATTGAAGATTTTAGATCTCGGGCCATGAACCCTGAGCATCCACATCTACGTGGAACCAACCAAAATCCTGATATATTCTTCCAAAACAGAGAAGCATGTAATAGATTTTATCTGCAATTGCCCGGCATAGTGGAAGAATGCATGAAAAAGGTTGGAGATTTAACAGGTAGAAAATACAAGTTATTTGACTATGTTGGACATCCAGAAGCTGAGAGAGTTGTTGTTGCAATGGGTTCTGCCTGCGAAACATTGGAAGAAGTGGTTAATTATCTATTAAATAAAGGAGAGAAAGTAGGTCTCGTTAAGGTGAGATTATTTAGGCCATTTGTAAAAGAGGCATTTTTTGCTGCTCTACCTAAGTCTGCAGAAGTAATTACTGTTCTGGATAGGACTAAGGAACCAGGAGCTTTAGGAAATCCATTATATCTAGACGTAAACACAGCGTTTATGGAAAAGGGAGAAACTCCATTAATCCTAGGTGGAAGATATGGACTAGGATCCAAAGATTTCAACCCTGCCATGGCAAAAGCTGTTTTTGACAATATGAAAAAAGCTGGCCCCAAAAATCATTTTTCAATTGGAATCCATGACGATGTAACTAAACAATCTTTAGATTATGAAGAAGAGCTGGAAGATACTACTCCTAAAGGAACTGTTCAATGTAAATTCTGGGGACTTGGTGCAGATGGAACTGTTGGTGCAAATAAGAGTGCTATCAAGATAATTGGAGACAATACCCCACTTTATGCCCAAGGATATTTTGAATATGATGCAAAGAAGTCTGGAGGATATACCATTTCCCATTTGAGATTTGGGAAAGAACCAATCAAATCTACTTACTTTATTTCTACAGCCGACTACATAGCATGTCATCAACCCGCTTATGTACGTCTATATGACGTATTAAAGGGTATTAAAGAAGGTGGTACTTTTCTTTTAAATTCACCTTGGAACACAGTTGAAGAAATGGAGAAAAATCTCCCAAATTCCCTGAAAAGGACAATAGCCCAGAAAAAGGTCAAATTTTACAATATAGATGCAGTTAAGATTGCAAATGAAGTTGGACTTGGGAATAGAATCAATATGATAATGCAGACTGGATTTTTTAAACTTTCAAATGTGCTTCCAATTGAAGAGGCAATAAATCTTCTCAAAGATTCCATCAGAAAGACATATGGCAGAAAAGGTGAGAAGATAGTAAATATGAATATTGAGGCAGTGGACAAAGCATTAGATGCTATTGTTGAAATCAAATATCCAGAATCATGGGCAGATCTACCACCAGATCAGGTAAAAGAAAAAGTAGATGAGCCTGAGTTTATTAAAAATGTATTGAGGCCAATTGCAGCCCTAAAAGGAGACAAACTACCTGTAAGCAGATTTGATCCTGCTGGAATTTTTCCAACTGGAACATCTAAATATGAAAAAAGAGGTGTTGCCATAAATGTACCTGAATGGATTCCTGAAAATTGTATCCAATGTAATCAGTGCGCATTTGTGTGTCCTCATGCTGCAATTAGACCTTTCCTATTAACTGAAGAAGAAAAACAATCTGCGCCCGCAGATTTTGTTACTGTTGAAGCTAAGGGTAAAGAACTTAAAGGATACTATTTCAGAATACAGGTAAGTCCACTTGACTGCACTGGATGTGGAAGTTGTGCAGAGGTTTGTCCTGCAAAAGAAAAGGCATTGGTGATGAAGCCCCTATTTACTCAAACTGAAAAACAGGTACCCAACTGGGATTTTGCAATGTCTCTTGAACTCAAAGACAATCTACTTCCAAAAACCACAGTCAAAGGATCCCAATTTCAACAACCTCTGTTTGAATTCTCTGGTGCATGTCCTGGCTGCGGAGAGGCTCCTTATATCAAGGTTATAACTCAACTTTTTGGGGATAGAATGTACATTGGTAATGCAACAGGATGTAGTTCCATCTACGGTGGTACAGCACCTTCAATCCCATATTGCAAAAACAAGGAAGGTCATGGCCCGACTTGGGGAAATTCTCTTTTTGAAGATGCGGCAGAATTTACATATGGAATGTTACTTGGTGTAAAACAAAAAAGAGAAAGATTGGCTGAACTAATTAAAGAAGCCATTAGTCTTGAGATAACATCAGAGCTAAAAGAGGCCTTTATGGGCTGGTTAGACAACATGAATGATGGTGAAAAATCAAAACACTTTGCCAAGATCATTAAACAAGAGATACGCAAGCAATCACCACATCCAATACTTGAAAAGATCTTGGAGTTGGAAGATCATTTGGTGAAAAAGTCATTCTGGGCCGTTGGTGGTGATGGTTGGGCATACGACATAGGTTATGGTGGATTAGACCATGTTCTTGCATCAGGGGAGGACATAAATATACTTGTAATGGACACGGAGGTCTATTCTAACACAGGAGGACAATCTTCAAAGGCAACTCCAATTGGTTCAATTGCAAAATTTACTGCTGCAGGAAAGACAACACCTAAAAAAGACCTTGGCAGAATGGCAATGACCTATGGATATGTGTATGTAGCGTCAGTTGCAATGGGTGCTAATAAACAACAATTCCTTAAAGCAATAATTGAAGCAGAATCTTATAATGGGCCATCATTGATTCTGGCCTATTCGCCATGCATTAACCATGGCATTTTTAAGGGTATGGGCAAATCTCAAGAAGAAGAAAAACTTGCAGTGGCATGTGGTTACTGGCCACTTTATAGATATAATCCAATGCTTGCAAAAGAAGGTAAAAATCCATTTATCTTAGATTCTAAAGAACCAGATGGATCTCTCAAAGAGTTCCTGGAAGGTGAAAATAGGTATCAACTGCTAAAACGTACACATCCAGAACTTGCTGAAGCTTATTGGAAAGAGATGGAAAGAATAGTTTGGGAGAGATATAAGCTATATAAAAAGCTGGCTGAAGGTTAATTAAATAAAAAAGAGGGGGCTTTATTTCAGCCCCCTTTTTTTTGTTAAAGTGACTCAAAAATACCCATTTAACGCCCTTAAAATTTCCCACCTTTTTTTAAATTAATTTTTAATATTGTATTATATGAGAATAATGCACAATTCTCTCCACAATAGCAGAAATAAATACTGCATTACGTGGATAATTTTAAGGGCGTTAAATGGGTATTTATTATACCTTTAACAATGAGGAAAAAATTTTTGTCCCCACTAAGGTAGTCTAAAACTCTTGTATAAATTTAGACACAGAAAAAAAAGGTATTATCCTTTTGAATGGAATAAAAGAAAGAATAACCTATGGTTGCCAATCATCAGAGAAGTCATAATTGCAGGACAAGTGCCTTCAATGTAGAGTATACAGTGAAGATTCGGTTTTATGATCAAAAAAAATAAGGGGTTACGGTTTAATGTAACCCCTTCATTTTCTTTTGGTAGCGGGGCCAGGATTTGAACCTGGGACCTTCGGGTTATGAGCCCGACGAGCTACCAGACTGCTCCACCCCGCATCACTGTCCTTTTGGCGTCCCCAAGGGGATTTGAACCCCTGTTACCGACGTGAGAGGCCGGCGTCCTGGGCCGAACTAGACGATGGGGACTCTTTAATGGGTCGTGCAGGATTCGAACCTGCGACTCTCGGCTTAAAAGGCCGATACTCTACCGACTGAGTTAACGACCCATTCAAAAAATATTTTAACCTTTTAATTTATTTTGTCAATGAGATATAAATCAAAACGCCCTGGCGGCTACCTACTTTCCCACGGATTAGGTTCCGCAGTATCATCGGCGGTGGAGGGCTTAACTTCCGAGTTCGGAATGGGATCGGGTGTTTCCCCTCCCCTATGGCCACCAGGACAAAATTTATATACAGGTGATATGGGGAAGGTTTAGTTTTTGGGTTAAGACGCTCGGCCTATTAGTACCCGTTGGCTAAACGCATCGCTGCGCTTACACCTCGGGCCTATCAACCTGGTAGTCTCCCAGGGGCCTTCTGTCCCACACCCACTTTAAGCCTCAAAGAGACTATTTGACACCCTTTTTAGTAAGGCATATTTTGCGCGTCCGTCTTGCTTTAATCTCTTCTCTCGTATTA
>JAMOPG010000209.1 GCA_027064715.1 Desulfobacterales bacterium | reverse complement strand
ACTTTCGGTTATTTTTAAATGTAAGTCTTAACACCTCACATCTATTTTCACATCCCTTACAATGTAATACATCCTGTTTGTAACTCACCCTTTTTGACAATGAGGTTAAATCTAATGGAGAAAACCTTTTTTTATCCTTTTTATATTCTTCTAAACTATATAATGCTGCACCATACGCTCCCATGAGCTCCACTATGTCAGGTCTCACTACCTCCAAGCCAACTATATTTTCAAGAGCCTTTAGCACTAAGGGATTTTTAAATGTTCCACCTTGAACAACTATTTTATCTCCCAGGTATGATATGTCTTTTAGCTTAAGTACCTTATATAAGGCATTTTTTATTACTGAATAGGCAAGTCCTGCAGATATATCCTCAACACTAGCCCCTTCGCTTTGAGCCTGTTTTACCTTTGAGTTCATAAATACTGTGCACCTTATCCCTAAATCATATGGGGCCTTACTTAAAATCCCCTGTTTAGCAAACTCCTCAACAGAATATCCCAAGGAATTTGCAAAGGTCTCAATAAAAGAGCCACAACCAGAAGAACAGGCCTCATTTAACTGAATATCTGTGATCACCCCCTGTTCTATCTTCATTGCCTTCATGTCCTGTCCACCAATATCCAAAATAAAAGACACATTTGGCTCAAAAAATGATGCTGCTTTAAAGTGTGCCATTGTTTCAACTAAACCAAGATGGATTTGAAATGCTGCCTTAATCAATAATTCTCCATAGCCTGTTACTGCACTACACGCCATATTAGATGACAAACAAAGCTTATCTATCTTTTCCAAAAGCACATTAGCACCTTTTGTAATTGTACCAATTGGATCTCCATTATTGGATGAATAATAGTGAGCCACAATCCTTGCTTGTTCATCTATAATTACCATCTTTGTTGTAGTAGAACCTGAATCAATCCCTAAAAACAGCTCTCCTGAATATTGTTGTGTATTATCTATTCTTTTTACCTTATGTATATTATGTCTTTTTTCCCACTCATTATATTCTTCAATACTTCTGAATAATGGTGGCAGTGCACTTTTTTTAGAAATGGTTATATTCTCAAGACCTTTTTCTAACGTAACTAATAAATCATTGTAATTCCACTTATAATTCATATCATTGGCCAAAACACATCCTTTTGCAGGAATCAAATGGGGAGTATCATCAATTATTAAATCCTCTTTATTTAGCCCTGTTATGTATAAAAATGTTTTTTGTAGATTTTTCAAAAAACTAAGAGGACCTCCTACTAAAACAACCTTTTTTTCAATGTGTCTTCCTCTGGTAAGAGTACTTATCACCTGATATATAACAGCATAAAATATTGATCCTGCTATATCTTCTTTAGATACCTTCCTGCTAAGTAAGGCCTGTACATCTGTTTTTGCAAAGACTCCACATCTTGATGCAATAGGATAAATGTTTTTTGCAGCTCCAGCTAATTCATCTAGCTCTTCAATACTCACACCAAGTAATGATGCCATTTGATCAATGAACGCCCCTGTTCCACCTGCACAAGCCCCATTCATCCGCATCTCTGGTCTGAAATCATCATCAAAGAATACTATTTTTGAATCTTCCCCACCAATGTCCACTAAAGTTTTCGCCTCTGGATACATCTTTTTTATATAACAGGTTGAAGCAACAACTTCTTGAACAAAAGGCAGTTTTAATTCTTCACAAAGCCCCATTGCTGCTGAACCAGTAAATGCTACATTTATTTTTTGATCCCTTAATACATGGTGGTATTTCTTTAACTCACTTAGCAAAACCTCTTTTACCTTTGCCTTATGTCTTATATATCTGTTAGATATGAGCTTAAAATCCTCATTTAATACTGCTATCTTTGCAGTGGTTGAGCCAAGATCAATACCTATTAAATAGCCCATATAAAAACCCCTTAATCTTTAATTTCTTCTTTAAACAAGTGGCGCCTCAATCCTGGAATATAGTCTCTAAAAGAACAAAAGGAATCCACCATTGCAACCACAAAGGATTCTAAATAAAGAGGAGGTGTCAATGTCAGCGGCCACATGTGTTTTTTTATAATATCCTGTTCTTTTTTTGATAAAGGAAAAACCTTTTTCGCATTTTCTAAAGATATTTTGGGATGTCTAAATCCATGAAATCTTGGTCCTTCCCTCAACCAATCATAATAAAACAAATCATGAAGTATTGCACCCTTAACAATTGCCTCTAAATCTAAATTCATTTTTTTTCCAATCAAATAACTGTAAAATGCAACTTCTAATACATGCTCTAATCGACTCTTATCCCTATGATGCAGAAAATCTTTTAATTTGTAAACTTCGGAAGTCTTATAAATTGGCTTGGCAAGTGCTAAAAATTCCTTTTTTAGATTTTCCATATTTTCTTGTGAGTAATCAAAAAACTCTTTTCTTATAACCAACCAAAAATCAATAATCATTGATGATAGTATTCCCAAACCCAAAAAAAGTTTTAGCCCCATAGATAATTGGCTCAAAAAATTAATATAAAAAGGATAAACAATATAGTCAAAAAATAGGGCAAGCAATGTCCAGTAAATGGAAAATTTTAAACATATCAAGCCCTTATAATTTAAAAAATTATCAGAATAATCCCACAATTTTTTGTTAAAAAATTTCTGAGAAATAATTCCAGATATAAGTTCTAAGCCCGTTAAACAGATGCAGTATACAATAATCTTTAAAATAATATTTGATCCAGTAAGAAGCTTTGATAACCAAAATAAAAGCAGGCCACCTATTCCGTAAAGTATTAAATAAGGGCCTTTTAACAGCCCTGGATTTATGAATTTTTTGTTTACCACGGAACGATATACCACTTCAAGTATCCATCCAAAGACAGAAAAAATAGAAAAGGAAAACAAATAATCTAACATATTATACTCCTGACAATAACATTAAGTCACTAAAAAACAGTGATCAACTCCGAGTTGATAAATAGTTTTATAGATAAAGAGAGTCAAGACATTGGCTAAAATTTAGAACTTTTAAGGACATTTTAGAAAAGAGATCTTTTGGGTAAAGATTACGATCAGAGTGCAACTGTCAGAGCATCCACAAAAAGAATTAGAAAATTTTCATGGCGAGGCATCGTCAATGGTCTCCCAAAACCAATCAATTTCAACTAACATGTTTATAAAATTTAGCTATGCAATTATCTTATTATACCCATCTGCAAGTTTGTATTGACAAGAAAAATACCAAATTTTACGTTCAATATTGGGATTTTTAGCAGGGGTTAGGATAAAAAAGGTATTTATTAGAGTTTCATCTTTATTAAAACGTTTTTTTTCTTTAATAACCTAATGTATTAACAAAATTTTAATCTATTTTACCACTAGATCTCAGTCCAACCTCTGTAATATGAAACAGACTTGAATTTTTTGAGATTTTACTTTATTTATGCTATACTAAACAATGTTTCATGTTATTCGATTCTAAAGTATTATGTAGGAGAGTTAGATGATTATAATAGGGATTGATACAGGAGGTACTTTTACAGATTTTATATTTAAGAAAGAAGGGGAATGGGGAGTGTATAAATTATTATCTTCTCCTGAAAATCCAGCACTAGCCGTATTTGAGGGGATTGAATACATAATTGGTAACAAACCTGCCAATATTACCCATGGTTCAACAGTGGCAACTAATGCAATTTTGGAAAAAAAAGGTGCAAAAACTGCTTTGATTATAAATAGAGGTTTTGAAGATATAATTGATATAGGCAGGCAAAATAGAAAAAGATTATATGATTTATATTACAAGAAAAATCCACCCCTTGTTCCCCAATCATTAAGATATGGTGTAAAATGTAGAATAAATTCTGATGGGCATGTAGTAGAAGATATTGACATCTCTCAAGTTAAAGATGTGATAAGTAAATTAAAAGAAAAAGGTGTAGAATCTGTTGCTGTTTGCTTTTTGTTTTCTTTTTTAAATAATGAACATGAGAAGGTTGTAGGTGATTTATTAGAAAAAGAAAAAATACACTTTTGCCTTTCCAGTGAAATACTTCCTGAATTTAGGGAATATGAAAGGGTGTCCACCACTGTTATAAATGCATATGTATCTCCAAAGATGGACAAGTATATAAAATATATAAAAGACAATTTGGCGCCAGGAAGTAAGCTCAGGATAATGCAGTCCAATGGAGGTGTGATTTCTGCTGAAATGGCCATGAAGGAATCTGTAAGGACAATACTATCTGGTCCTGCAGGAGGGGTTGTGGGAGCTTTTGAAATTGGCAAAATGGCAGGTTTTTCTAAATTGATTACCTTTGACATGGGCGGAACTTCAACTGATGTGTCACTCATAGATGGAGAACTTCCATTGACAGTGGAATCAGAGATAGATGGTTTTCCTGTTAAAGTGCCAATCATACATATTCACACAGTTGGTGCTGGAGGAGGTTCTATTGCATATAAAGATGAAGGTGGTGCTTTAAGGGTAGGTCCAATCAGTGCTGGCGCAGATCCTGGCCCTATTTGCTATGGAAAAGGCATGGATATAACAGTTACAGATGCCAATTTATATCTTGGACGCCTCATCCCTGATTATTTTTTAGGTGGCAACATGAAGCTTCATAAAGATCGGTTAGATCCTTATTTTGAAAGACTAGCAAGAAAGTTTAACATATCAGAAATTGAATTGGCAGAAGGGATTTTACAGGTTGCAAATGCAAATATGGAAAGGGCAATCAGGGTTATATCTGTTGAAAAAGGATATAATCCTTCTGAATTTACCCTGATTTCTTTTGGTGGTGCAGGTGGTATGCATGCAGTGTTCCTTGCTAAACTCCTCAGTATACCAAGGGTTTTGATTCCCAAAAATCCAGGAATATTGTCAGCTATAGGCATGATTTTGTCTGATATCATAAAGGATTATTCCAAGACTGTTATGATTAAAGAAGAAACAACTTTTGACTATATAGATAGTCTGTTTGATGAGTTGAGAAATACAGCGATTAAAGATCTATTAAATGAAGGGGTGAGTAAGGAAAATATTAGTTTAGATTTATATCTTGATATGAGATATTGTGGACAATCTTATGAGATAATAGTTCCATTTAATAAAGATTATAAAGATACCTTTCATAAAGAACATGAAAGGTTATATGGATATGCAAACTATGATAAACCAGTTGAAATTGTAAATATAAGGTTACGTGCAAAGGGCAAGATGGAAAAACCTGTATTTGAAAAAAGAACTCAAAAGACAGATAAAATCTCAGATAAGGCAATAATAGATAAAACAGAAGCCTTTTTTGATGGTAAAAAAATAAATACAATGATATTTAATAGGGATTATTTGCAATATGGCAATAAAATAGAAGGACCTGCAATAATAGTTGAATACTCATCCACCACAGTAGTACCACCTGAATCACTTATTGAGATAGATGAGTATGGAAACTTATTAATAACAATTTAAAAGGAGCTAAGTTGTGGATATAAATCCAATTTTATTAGAGGTATTTAAAAATAGATTTGTATCAATTTCAGAAGAGATGGGGGTTACTTTAAACAGGACTGCATTCTCTCCTAATATAAAGGAAAGAAGGGATTTTTCTTGTGCTATTTTCAACAATGAAGGAGATATGATAGCACAGGCAGCCCATATACCTGTTCATCTTGGTTCCATGCCCCTTAGTGTGAAGTCTGCTATTGAAAATTTTTCCTTGGAACCTGGAGATATGATCATTTTAAATGATCCTTATAAAGGAGGTACTCATCTACCTGATGTGACAATAGTTGCTCCTGTATTTTTAGGAAAGGACAAACCTCAATTTTTTGTTGCAAATAGGGCACATCACGCAGACATTGGAGGGATGAGCGCTGGCTCAATGCCCCTTTCTACTTCAATATTTCAGGAAGGTATAATTATTCCACCATTGAAGATTATGGAAAGGGGACAAATAGTAAAACCAATTATGAATTTTATTTTAAATAATGTAAGGATTCCATATGAAAGGGAAGGAGATTTTACTGCACAAATTATGGCAAATTTGACTGGCATAAAAAGACTTGAAGAACTTGTAAATAGTTACAATTTAGATATGGTAAAATTATATGCAAATGGTATGATGGATTATTCAGAAAAGGTGCTCAAGGCAAAGATAGCTTCTATGCCCAATGGAACATACTATTTTGATGATTATTTAGATGATGATGGAATAAATGATAAACCTATTAAGATTGCAGTAAAATTAAAAATAGATGGAGATAGAGTAGTGGTTGATTTTAGTGAGAGTGATGATCAAGCTAAAGGAAGTGTAAATGCTGTATACTCAATCACACTCTCAGCAGTTTTATATGTATTCAGGGCTTTAATTAGAGATGATATCCCAACCAATGCAGGGCTAATGAGACCAATTAAGTTAATAACAAGAAAGGGAAGTATAGTTGATGCAATCTTTCCAGCTGCTGTTGCTGGTGGAAATGTAGAGACTTCACAAAGAATTGTAGATGTGTTGTTAGGTGCACTGTCAAAGGTGATTTTAGACGAGATTCCTGCAGCATCTCAAGGTACAATGAATAATATAACAATAGGGGGAATAAATGAAAAAACTAAAGAGCCTTTTACATATTACGAGACCATAGGTGGTGGAATGGGTGCAAACAACTATGGCCATGGAGAATCTGCAGTACATTCTCATATGACAAACACCTTAAACACACCAATTGAGGCCTTTGAATTTCAGTATCCCATGATGGTTGAAGAATATAGGATTAGAAAAGGCTCTGGAGGAAGAGGAAAATACAGAGGTGGAGATGGTATTATTCGGCAAATCAGGTTATTAAATGATGCAGAAGTAACACTTCTTACAGAAAGAAGAAAGTTTGCTCCTTATGGACTCAAAGGGGGAGAACCTGGAAACACCGGGAAAAATGTAATTATAAAAGAGGGAGAGGAAAAGATCATGCCTAGTAAATTTAATATTGTATTATCTAAAGGAGATGTGGTTAAGATTGAAACTCCAGGAGGGGGAGGTTATGGGAAAAGCTAAAATTAACAAACTAAAGTTCCGAAAACTGCATGTTGATTTGTGTTATGAGTTTCTTAGTTATTGATAAGTCCCATAACGTTGGGTGAAAAAAAAAAATTGAATGTTCACAGGTAATTTCCTAAATAGGTGATTTGCAAACAC
>JAMOPG010000208.1 GCA_027064715.1 Desulfobacterales bacterium | reverse complement strand
GCATATGAACTGCTATTTTAGATCTTGCGAGACAGATGTGAGTGATTTTAGAGGGATTTCCCATTGCGAAAAGTTGCATCATTCTATGCAAATGCACTAGAGGAGGCAAAGGGTTGTCTAGTCCTCCCTCTCATCTATCACTCTTTTGGATTTTCCAAAGGTCCTAGGGAGTTTTCCCAGATCAACTATCTCCACCTCCACCCTTACTAAAAGTTGTTTTCTCAATGCATTTGAGATTTCTTTGGCCAGGTTTGCATCTATGTCTTTAGACACACCTTTTGACCTCTCAACCTTTAGTAACATGTGATCCACTCCATTTTTCCTGGTTAAGATTATCTGATACTCGCTGCTAATTTCCTTAAATTTTTCAAGCACCTCAGCAATAGTTCCAGGATAGATATTCACTCCTCTAAAGATAAACATATCATCAGATCTACCCAATATCTTGTCATGCCTTGGCATTTTCAGACCACAGGGGCATACTCCAGGAATCTTTCTAGATAGATCCCTTGTGCGGTATCTAATTAAAGGAGATGCCTCTTTTTTTAGTGTAGTTACAACCATCTCACCAATTTCTCCATCACTAACAGGCTCAAGTGTCTCTGGATTTATTATCTCTAAAATAAATATATCTGCCCAATAGTGGATACCCATGTGTGCCATGCATTCCAGCCCTGTTCCTGGCCCATAAAGCTCAGTCATTCCAGGGATATCAAAGGTATGTTCTAGTCCCAAAATCTCCTCTACCCTTTTTCTCATCTTTGGAGTATGCGGTTCTGCGCCGAATAAAGCCTTTTTTAATGAGATCTCATCAGGATTTAGCCCTAATTTCTGGACTTCTTCTGCAAGTAAAAGGGCCATTGATGCTGTTGAGCAAAGGCAAGTTGGCCTTAAGTCAAGTAAGAATTGAAGATGCATCTTGAGATTTCCAGGTCCTAAAGGAAGAGCCATTGCGCCAAAGTGCTCACAACCAAGCTGAAATCCAACCCCAGCTGTCCACAGGCCATAACCAACAGCTATCTGAACCCTGTCTTCCTCATTTAATCCTGCTAGCTCAAAACACCTGGCCATCATATTTTTCCACGTTTCAATGTCATTTTGGGTATATGCAAGCACCTTTCTCTTACCTGTTGTGCCTGAGGAAGAATGTATCCTAACTACATCTTTTTGGGGAACTGACAAAAAAGGAAAAGGATAGTTTTCTCTTAAGTCATCAGCTGTGGTAAATGGAAGATATTTTAAATCATCTAAAGATCTTATATCTTCTGGAGTGATACCAGCATCTTTTAATCTTTGTTTATAAAACTCACTTCCATTGTATGCATGTTTTATTGTATTTTTTAAACCTTGAATTTGAATCTCTTTTATTTCTTCTTCTGTGTAATGTGGGATAAATCTATATTTCATAATATTACTTTCCTTTATTGATAATATAAAGACATAACTTCCTTGCCAATTAAGATATACAACATTGTACTAAAACACAGAAAAGGACCAAACGGTATTGGATTTTGTGTATCTTGGCCTTTTATCTTTAAAAACAAGATACCACCTATGAGCCCAACAACTGATCCAACAAATATTATAAATGGCATAGCCTCAATTCCAAGTAATGCACCAAGTAAAAACATAAGTTTTATATCTCCAGTTCCAAGACCTTCTTTGTTTTTTAATATCTTATATGTCTTTTGGATTAAAAAAAACATCCCAGCTCCAAAAATTGCACCAGATATAGAATATAAAAAATCCACTCCAATTAAAGGAGCTGCCATTAATGCAACTATACTTCCTGTTAAGGTCAATTCATCAGGGAGTATATATATATCTAAGTCTATAAAACTAAGTATTATAAATATTCCTCCAAATCCAAGATAAATAAAATAAGGAATACTTAGACCATATTTTATCATAAGCAAGAGAGACCAGATACCAGATATCAATTCCACCACAAAATATTTAAGAGAAATCTTTTCCTTACATTTTCTACAATGTCCTTTTAGCAATATATAGCTTATAAGAGGTATATTTTCCCACCATGACAGAACATGGCCACATTTAGGACAATGGGATGAAGGAGATACAATGGACTCTCCTTTTATATACCTAAAAATACACACATTATAAAAACTACCAAGACAAATTCCCACAATAAAAGAAATTATACATAAATAAAGTTGCATAGCAGATCCTGGTTATTTCTGAATTAAAAATCCAAAGTCTTTTTCCACCAATATCTTAAATTAGAGACCTCATCTTTTATCATATCTTTGCCTTTATATTTAAATACAACCTCTTTTTTGTCTATAACTTCGCCTATACAAGCAAAAAAATCCCCTTTAAACATGGCTTCAAATTCTTCTTTTTTATCTTTAGCCACGGCTACTACAAATCTTGAAGGGGTTTCTGAATACATCATTTTTTCAAAATCCATATTATCCATTGAAGGGCATTGATCTATTAAAATAACAGCCCCCACATCTCCACCAATGCACATCTCAGCAACGCTTACACCTAAACCACCATCTGATATGTCATGGCAAGCTGATATAAGGCCATGCTGAATTGCCTCATAAACCAATCTAAATCTCTTTCTGGCGGAAAGTAGATCCACCTGTGGTACATATCCTGTATCTAATCCTACTTCTTTGGCAAATTCAGAACAACCCATCTCATCTTTGGTTATGCCAATTATATAGATCAAATCTCCTGGCCTTTTAAAATCTGATGTTACACACTTTTTAACATCATCTATAACAGAGATTAGAGAAAAGAGCACAGTGGGTGGTATTGATATCTTTATCTCACCAAATACATAATCATTTTTCATGGAATCCTTTCCAGAGATACAGGGAACTCCAAATCCCATACAAAAATGTGCCAAAGCCATGTTTGCCCTAACCAATTGGGCAAGCTTGTAGTGGCCATCTGGGGTTTTTTCTGACTGAACTGGATCACACCAGCAAAAGTTGTCAACCCCTGCCATGTGATATGGGTTTGCGCCAACGCAAATTGCATTTCTAATGGCCTCATCTATTGCCCACGCCATCATCCAATAGGTATCTAGATCACTAAATCTTGGACATATTCCATTCGAGACAACTATTCCTCTGTGCTTTGTGAGTATTGGTCTAATTACTGCTGCATCAGAAGGTCCATCCAAAAATTCTCCAACAAGTGGTTTTATTACAGATCCTCCTTGTACTTCGTGATCATATTGTCTTATTACATATTCCCTTGAACAGATATTGAGACGAGACAACATGCGCCTTAACATGCCTTTTGGGTCTTGTTTTGCCTTATTTGGAACAAAAAATGGGTCCTGTTTTGGGGCTTCCCAGATTGCCTTTAGATTCATCTGTGGAACCCCATTGTGGAAAAAGTCCATATTGAGATGAGCAACTATTTTATCTCCAAATTTTACAGTAAAATAGCCTGTATCATTAAATTCCCCTAATACAGTTGCCTCAACATCCATCTCCTTTGCAAGGCCCAAAAATTTATCTAAATTTTCTTTGGGAACTGCCACACTCATCCTTTCCTGTGCCTCAGACAAAAGTATCTCCCAGGGCACAAGTCCATCATATTTTAGTGGAACCTTTTTTAAATCAATAACACAACCGCCTGGATCCTGCGCCATCTCTCCAATGGAGGATGAAAGTCCACCTGCACCATTGTCAGTAATGGCATTATATAGACCAAGATCCCTGGCCTTCATCAAAAAATCATACATCTTTCTCTGTGTAATAGGGTCTCCAATCTGGACTGCAGTTGCAGGAGAGCCCTCGTGAAGCGCTTCTGATGAAAAGGTAGCCCCATGTATGCCATCTTTTCCCACTCGTCCACCTACCATGATTGCCATATCCCCTGGCATGGCCTGCTTTTCATGGGATAATCTACCATTAATCTCTCTTGGCATAATTCCTACTGTTCCACAAAAAACAAGGGGCTTTCCTAAGTATCTTTCATCAAAGACAAGTCCTCCATTTATTGTTGGAATACCAGATTGGTTACCACCATCTTCAACCCCTTTTCTCACACCTTCCATCACCCTTCTTGGATGAAGTAGTCTTGGGGGAAGTTCTTTATCATAAAATGGAGATGCAAAGCAAAACACATCTGTATTACATAAAAGATTGGCACCAAGCCCTGTACCCATTGGATCTCGATTTACTCCAACAATTCCAGTTAAAGCACCTCCATATGGATCAAGTGCAGAAGGACTGTTGTGTGTTTCTACCTTTATACAGATGGAGTAATCATCATCAAATTTGATTACACCGGCATTGTCCTTAAACACAGACAAACAAAAGTCTTTTTTCCCTAAATTTTCCCTGATCTTTTTGGTGGATCCCTGGATATATGTTTTAAAAAGGCTATTTATCACTCTTTTTTTATCTTTTTCTCTGTCAATATATTCTATTTTTGCATTAAAGATCTTGTGTTTGCAGTGTTCAGACCATGTTTGGGCAATTGCCTCAAGCTCAACATCTGTTGGATCTAGAGGAAGACCAAGCTCTAATCTTTCCTTTTTTACCTCCTCTTTTGCATAATAATCTTTGATTGTCTTCATCTCTTCTAAACTTAAGGCCAATACCCTTTGTTTGCTTAGCTCTATAAGCTGATTGTCATCCATTGAGCTGAGGGGGATTACTTCCACCTTATCAGAAGACTCACCTGTGACCTTTGGAATTCTTATATCAAAACCAGGACTTTTGTCCCACGCTTTTTTGTGTTTTATCCTGTATTCTTCTATGAGTTCATTACAAAGCAGATCTTTTGCAATCCTCTCAACTTCATAATAAGATATATCACCATTTATCAAATATTGTTGCGCAAAATACACCTGTACATCTCTGATGGTGTCTAATAAAAGCCCATTTATTATGGCCTCTTTTGCCACTCGTCCTTCATTGTCAGTAACACCTGGCCTAAATCCCACTTCTATGATCCAGTCAAAATCCTTTGCAATTGGAGATGTGGAAACATTTTGCACAACAGGATCATGCAATATACCATTTTCTATCACCCTGTTTATCTCATCCTCTCCAAGCCCCACCACAGTGTAAACTTTTATAATACGAACATTTGATACATCTATTCCCAAATCCCTTTTTATCTGTTTTGCTAATGAAATTCCTTTTACATCTTTAATATCATCATGCAATGAAACTAACAATCTAAAAGTCCCCATACCTAACCCCTTGTTTGAAAAAAATTGCTAAAGGCAATATGTAAACTAGAGAAGAAAAACTATCAAGTAGAGGAAGGAGACTATAAAATTTTTTTTGTGGTAGGGAAGTGGAAAATAGAATGGGTATATGCAAGTGTCAGGTTTTGGTATTGCATTATCATTAACATAAGCAAGAATGGCCCTTTTTGTTCAACTCCTAATGTGAGATATTTTCAAAGACATTGGCAAGATTAGCGGCTATATGAAATTTTCTAAGTTTTTGATAGGATTTTTGCATAGTTAAGGAAATAGAAGTAACTTTGTTTTATCTCTTATATTAAATTGATCTTTTAACCAACTAATCCAATACTTACTAAATGCCTTTACTTCTTTTATTTGCTCACAAGAATAACCAAGCTCCTGGATTTTATTTAGAGGGGGGATTAATGGTTCTGATATCACAATTATTATGCGCTCTTTTTTTGAGATGAAATAAATGGCTCCAATGCATTTCACCCAACTGTTATTGAATCTTCCAAAATATATTGTCCATGACAAGGGACTCTTTTTGGAAAAAAAGTTGTCATAAATGTAATAATCATCACTAACTGTGTAAGGAATCTTTTTAAATACCTTTTGGGAACTTTTTTGGAAAACAACATTTAAAAAGGTTTGTTTTTTTATTTTTATCAAAAAGGAATGATATATGGTTGGGCCATATATATTTTTTTCTTCTTTCACTAGTGAAAAATTTTCTGGCAACTTCAGCCTAAACCCCATGCCATACAATGTCTTGTTTTTATCTATTTTCCCCAGTGGTATTTTGTTTATTTTGTTAATGTTTTTTTGAGGAAGTTTTGCCCAGCCCTTTTGGTATAAGCATTTTTCATAGCTAGTTATAAATACTTCAAAATTTTCCCTTTTCCCACCTACAGTGGCATCTTTTGCTGTTCTATGAGCCAATTTTAGACATTCTTGTTCATCTTTATTAAAATCCCACTGAGTTGCCCCAGGTTTATACCAAATGGTTTTTCCACAACCAACCAAAAAAAATAAAATCAACAAAACAAGATTAATCCTCATTGTACCCTAATCTCATCTAAGTTTCTCTTAATATAATCTGGACTATCCCAAGGATTTAATGGGAACAAACTTCTCGGTTGTCTAACAGTTTGCCCCTGATCTCTAGTAAAACTTGTTATTCCATATGTAAGTCTTCCTCTCTTCTCTTTATCTGAAAAAATAGCAAATGGAATTGATATATAAACTCCCTTATATTCTGCTTCTCTATTTTTCTCTGATTTAAATATAGAAGTATCTGTTTTTGTGTACCAGGCACCCACAGTAAAGTACTTAAAAGAGCGTCTCAGAATGATTTCTACCCCTTTATCTCCAGCTAAAAATCGACCAATCTTCAGGCCACCTTCAATACCCTGCGCAGGCCAGATTTGGCAGTATAAATTTAAAAATCCAGTATAAAAAGTATTACTATTTTCTTTAAGCTTAAAATTATCATCAATAGATCTTTTTTTAACCACTTCTGTCTCAAATCCTAAACCCCATCTTCCATCGTTAAAATATCTAAATCCTTCTATGCCAAGCCCAGCATATCCATATTCAAAATATCCCAGTGCTCCCCTTAGCCATCCAAGCTTAGGAATCTCAACTATTTGATCAACTGCAAGCTGAGAGATTCTTGGTTTAGACTGTCTTTGATATGCTTTTCCCTTTAAAAACGTGAATAAAATTTACGTTTTTTTCAGGAGCCTAAATCATTGCAAGTTCTTGAGTTATCAGGGTTAAGCCTTGATGCACGAGGAGATAGGACTTTTCAATATTAGATGGTTGTGATGCACTATGTTCTAAGTCCTTTTTAAAACACCTTGAAATTATGGGATTTTTAAAAAAGTCGTTAGCACAAATTGTAACCCAAAGCCACTTCCAGCCAAATTTAGTAACCGCATAAAATGATTTACCTTTTGCCTTTTTGACTATCTTTCTAGAGATTAATTTTTTCAATTCATAGC
>JAMOPG010000207.1 GCA_027064715.1 Desulfobacterales bacterium | reverse complement strand
AAAGGAAAAATCGTCTTTATGAATGTAAAGGGATGAATGTGGTAAAACCAATAAATATAAAGATTCTGAGGATTACCAATTGGAGTTAATGCAGAACCAGCATTGGCTGCCAATGCCTCCAAAATTACCATAATGTCTTTTTTATTTATATTAAGCGATAATGTAAGGGGAACAATGACTATTAACGCAATATCATTTGTTACCAACATAGAGAAAAAAAAGGTTGCAAGCACCAATTTTAAAGGTATGGCTCTACCCTTTTCTATAAATTGGGCAACTTTTAAGAGCAACCCACTTCTCTGTAACCCATTTACCGTAATAAACAATACATACAAGATAAACAGGACCTCTAACTCATTGATTGAGAAGTTGGGTAGCTGTTTTAAATAAAGGGATAACAGGACAAAACCAACTCCTGAGGCGATTAGCAGCCATTCTTTTATAACAAAATCAATGAATGTTACTTCATGTTTCAACAATTATATTCTCCCGTTGGGTGATATAAAGGCTAAACACAAAATTAAGCGGAGGTTACCCTTCACTAAAATATCTCCTTAATAAATAAGAGCAATACTTAAAACATAACTCCCTCCTGAAAAAAAGGATTAAAAAGTCTTTCTTCGTGCACAGTGGTTGCAGGACCATGACCTGAATAAATTACTGTATCTCCAGGAAGGACAAATACCTTTGTTTTTACAGAGTTGATGAGCTCTTCTAAACTTCCACCAGGAAAATCAGTCCTTCCAATTGATCTTTGAAATATAAGATCCCCTGAAAATAGACATTTTGATTCAGGAAAGTAAAAGGACAAACTACCTGGCGAATGTCCAGGGGTTGATAAAATGTGGCACTCTTCCCCAAGCCAATTAACTATCCCTTCTTCAATGTTTTCATATCTAAATGGCTCAACTTTAGGAAATCCAAAACCCAGGCCACCTCGCCCCACCTCAGATTTAAGCAAAAACTCATCTTTTGAGGATGCCAAAATAGGAGCGTGGGTCGCATCTTGCAGATCTTTGTTACCCAAAATATGATCAAAATGAAAATGTGTATTTAATATATACTTTAGTGTTAAGTTATTCTTTTTTAAAAAATCCAAAACAGAAGTAGGTTTTCCACCAGGATCAATCACCATTGCTTCTTTATTATTATGGACCACATAACAATTGGTCTGCAGTGGACCAAGGGGAAAGCATGACACCTTTAACATTATATTCCCTCCAATACCAGATCTGTTAATGGTTTTCTTGTGGATTTGCCTTTTTCAGCTGGATATCCTAGGGCTATAACCGCCATCAGGGAATATTTCGTATCATCTAATTTTAAAATATCCAACACCTTTTTTTCCTGATTCAATATCTCACCAAGCCAAACTCCTCCTAGGCCCAGTGCATGAATGGTCAAGAGCATATTTTGAATGCAAGCTCCAATGGCTTGATAATCCTTAACTTCGCTGTACATTACATCCTTATCAATCAAAACTACTATTAAGACATTAGCCCTTTGTATTATCTTGCCATATTTTGTACACTGAGATAGGGCCAATTTCCTCTCATCATTGGAATATATTACCACAAATCTCCATGGCTGATTGTTTCGACCGCTCGGTGCCCATCTTCCTGCCTCTAATATATTTAAGATATCCTCTTTTGATACATCTTGATCTGTAAACCTCCTTATGCTCCTTCTCTCTTTTATCAATTTTATTATTTCCTCAACCATACACTCCTCCTTAATTTCTAGTAGGTTTTTAACATTCTAGTTCTACGCAGCCTATCTACACAATAGATAATAATCTTATCTAGACAACTAGTCAAAAAACTATTAATTCGGAAAATCAAAGAGTTATAAAAATATCTCCTAAAAGGAGAAGGGTTTTATGGAATATAAACCATTTATTGAAGATATCCTGCAATATAAAGATCAGATAACAGAATTCATAAAAGATTTTTTTAATGCAACAGATATTTCATTATTTTTGTCAAACAATCATACCTCTATGCCAGATAATTGGATATCCTTATCAAATATACCTGAAGAGAAAAAAATCTTGATAAATATTTTTACTGCTGAAGGAAAAACAGTTGTTTTATCATTAACAAAAGAACTCTCTGATCAAAAAAGCAATGAATCTTTTAAACTATTTTTAAAAACGTTTAAGCTGCTACTTGAAAACATTCATATAAAAAAGCTCTCAAATTATGATATAAATAGTGGTTCTCTTCATTTTCAAAGTTTCTTAAAAGAAATAGTATCTAACATTGAAACTGTATCGAATCATTTACACATGGATTCATCTAATTTTAGAGTAATTAGTGATTTGGATTTTTTGCATGGTCGATTTATTTTAGCCTGTATTTCTATTGATAATTATAGAGAAATTATTCAAAAAATTGGTATAAGTGAATGGTTTGCTTTATTTCGTAATATAAAAGAAAAACTGCATATTTTAGGCAAAATTTTTTATTATAATAACAGTGACAAGATTTATCTTATCATTAATGAGAAAGAAAAAAAATTTTATGAGACTTTTTGGAAAATGCAAAGTGATATTAAAAACTACTATCATCACAAATACGATTTTTTAAATATAAATATAAAATGTCTATATCTTATTTATCCACAAGATATACCATCATATTTATTCAAAAAGGACAAATGGGATATAGCCTATGAATTATTATTGCTACTTAAAAAAAGTGTTAATTTAATTAAAAAACATGATGACATTTATCTACACCCTATACCATTATCTAATATTATTCAAAAATATGGTAACATAGAAGAAAGACTTATAGAGAACATGGTAAAAATAAATATAGGAGAAGATTTTGGAGTAAGGTGTGGAGACTACTTTTCTGTTATAGACAAAAAGAACCAGACAACAAAAGGGGAAATCATTATCACAAATGTAGATAAAAATTATGCAATAGGGGAGGTCATTTATCTTTGTGATCCTTTTTTTGAAATAAATAAAGGGGATTTATTAAATTTGGTTTGTGATAGAGACATTGAACATAATTATCAAAAAACAAATTTTAAACATGCTATTATAGATATATATTTCTTAGTTAAGGATTTAAATAAATTTTGCACTGTGTTGATAAAGGGGAAAAATAACACTATAAAGAAAATAATTAACCTTTTTTACAAAAAATTTGATAATGTAATACATTATAATAATTTTGGAATAAATAAAAACATTGTGTTACTAAATGGTATAAATATTAATAACAATGATGAAATCTTTTTAGACCTAAAAAAATTATTATTAAAAGACGATTCTACTGCCATTGGAATAACCAATTATCCTTTGTTAGATCTAAAAAAATACGATATTATTAAATGGTCAATAGATAGTTTAGAACACGCAGAACTTCTCTCCCCTCCTAAGATTGCTATCTTTGATTCAATTACCTTTAATCTAAGAGGAGACAGATACTTCTTATCAAGGGACATAATCTCTGCAGTGGCAGAATACAAAAGGGCAATCGCTTTAGATGAGGCAAACCATGTTGCCATAAACTCCTTAGGTGTGTGCTTTGTAAAATTGGGAGAACTATGCAAAGCCATTGAGCTTTTTGAGAATGCCTTTGAGTTAGATCAAAATATTACGTATTGTTATAACCTTGGATCTGCTTATTTAAAACTAAAAGATTATGAAAAGGCAAAAAAGGCCTATTTAAAATGCTACCAATTGGATCCAAGTCATATCTTTACCATCATAAGACTGGCCCAATTATTTGAAATATCAGGAGAATTAGACAAAGCAGAACAATTTTATAAAAAAGTAAATCCTAAAAAATATCCCTTTGTTCTAAGGCTGTTAGGGAAAATTTCTCTAGCTAAAAAAGATCTAACCAAAGCAAAACAACTCTTAGAAGAGGCCATTAGACAAAATCCTGATGATAGTGAGGCAATCTTTTTGCTTGGAAAGTTGTATTTAGAAAACTTCAAAGATAAAAACATGGCCATTACTTTAATCAAAAAGAGTATTGCCTTAAGACCTCAAAACATCCATTACAAACGTTATTTCCAAGATCTAACTTCTAAAATAGAGAAAATATAAGAAAATAATAAAAAATTAAAATTTCTATTGTGGAAAAATTAGGAACATTTGTGGAAAATTTTGTAGCTAATGGAAATTTTCATTAGATTACTGAGAGATATGTATCCTATTTTTGGTTTAAGCAATATAAGGAACTTTATAAAAAAGTATATAAATTTAATATGTTACCAAAAGAGATCAAATTTTATATTTAAAACTCTTAAATGCCAGAATATGGATTTGAACAAAGACAAAAAAAATTTATAATCCCTCCCATGGCTGACAAATGGGAAAAAATTAAAGAAAATCTGGGAAAATCATTAAAATCTGGACAATATCAACTATGGATCAGGCCACTTAAAGGTAAAATTATAGATAAAACCCTATTTTTGTATAGTCCAAATGATTTTATAACAACGTGGGTAAAAGACAAGCTCCTTGCTTCAATAAAAAAAGCAGCCAAAGATACTCTAGGTGAAGAAATCCAGATCTCTATCTCAACAAAAAAGGGTATAGGATCAAAGCCACAAAAAATTCAACCAAAGGCTCAAGAGCTATATCTGCCTGTTAAGAAAAAGATTTTACCTAAAATAACTAATTTTAATTGGAGGCATACATTTAATGAATTTGTAGTTGGAGCCCCAAATGAATTTGCCTATGCTGCTTGCAGAACATTGTGTACATCAAAAAACTTTGATTTTGGAAAATTGTTTTTAACATCATCGCCAGGCCTGGGAAAGACGCATCTTATTCATTCAGTGGGGCACTACTTAACAAAGGAAAAAATGTCTGGGTGTAAAGTAGTCTATTTACCTTCTGAAGAATTTGCAAATAAGATGGTATGGGCCATAAAATCCAATAAAATGGCGGACTTTAAAAAATTTTTTAGAGAGCAGGTGGATATTTTGATGTTAGAAGATATCCACTTTTTTCAGGGCAAAAATAAAATGCAGGAAGAGCTACTCTATTTGATTAAGTGTATGGAACAAAATGGAAAGATCGTTATTTTATCTTCCTCATTCAAACCCAAGGAACTAAGAGGTATTGACTCACAACTTATATCTTATTTCTCATCATCCCTAATTGCTCCCATTGAAAAGCCAAACTATGAACTTAGGTTAGAGATCATTAAGAAAAAGGCACAACTGTTTAATATACATATCCCTGAACATGTATGCACTTTTGTTGCTAAAAAGATAAAAAATGATATACGCCAACTGGAAAGCTGTTTAAAAAACATGGCGTTAAAGGCCAAGCTTTTAAATATGAGTGTTGATTTAGATCTAGCCACAGAAATTGTAAAAAATCACGTGGACATAAAGAGTGAGCCTTCTATAGAGGAGATCATAGATAGTGTTTGTTCTGCCTTTAATCTCTCCCTTGAGAGGCTAAGGTCTAGGTCAAGAAAAAAAGAACTTGTTGTTGCAAGGAATACTGCCTTTTATTTAGCCAGAAAATTTACAGATTTGACCCTAAAAGAAATAGGCAAAAGATTCAATAGAAGGCACTCAACAGTAATAAAAGGTATCACCTCTATTGAAAAAGAGATGTATAGAGATACACCTTTGGCTAGACAATTGATTAGACTGATGGAACGATTTGAGAATTGAGGCCTTAAATAAAGGCCTCCTTAAAAATATAGTCTTTATAATCTCAACTCAAATTTTGTGTGTTCCTTCTCATAATCAATATATTCGCAGCTAATATCTTCGACACGACTATAAACTGGTCCTTGTGCAAGTTTTGCTTTAAATTCTTCCAAGACTTGAGGGTCTCCCTGGGCAATGACCTCTACTCTTCCATCATTTAAATTCCTCACCCATCCTTTGACCCCCATCTTCTCAGCAATATCCTTTGTCCAAGCCCTAAACCCCACTCCTTGTACCTTTCCACTGATCAAACAATGAAGACTTTTTGTCATAGTTTCCCTCCTCAAAGATTCTGATTTAAAAATTCAACTAATAATAATCTAATTTTTTATCACATTATCACCTATTTTTTTGATAAAGTATGTGTTTTGCAGGGATAAGTCCCGTTGCGGCAGCAGCTACAATATTCCCAGTCACCCCTGCACCATCTCCAGCAACATAGAGCCCTTTTATCTTTGTCTCTAAATTTTTAGAAGTCACAATTTGTGTTCCAAAAAACTTAATTTCTGGGGCATAAAGCAGGGTCTCATCATTTGCCACACCTGGAATTACGTTATTTAATTTCTCCAATCCTTCCACTATATTGGTCATTATCCTCTTTGGAAAAGCCATTGCTATATCGCCACATGTAACATCAGTTAATGTGGGAACAATGAACCCCTTTTTTACTCTGTTCCAGGTACTCCTTCTTCCCCTTTTTAAATCACCAAATCTCTGTAATATTGGCTTTCCTCCACCTATTATTGTAGCCAATTGACCAATGGATTCACCATATCTAAGGCTGTCTGTAACAGGTTCTGTTAATACAACCTTTGACAAAAAGGCAAAGTTTGTATTTTCAGACTTTTTATCCCTGTATGCATGGCCATTGACACATACAAACCTAGAATAATTCTCCACTGTTATATAACCACCTTTATTAGTACAAAATGTCCTGGTCTGGTCATCATATTTTTTGGTTTGAATAAAAAAAGTTGGATCATAGATAATATCTGTCAAATCATCCATTATCTCATTAAAAATCTCTACTCTAACACCGACTTCTATACCTCTTTGAATTGTCTCAATATTTAATTTCTTTGCAATTCCTACTAACCATTCGGCTCCAATCCTACCTGGGGCCAAAATTACCTTTTCTCCATAGATATCTCCTTTTTCTGTAACCACTCCTAACACTCTATTATCTTTCACCAGAACATCTACCACATCTGTATTACAAAGAACTTTAATCCCCTTTTTTATTAAATACTGGGCCATCTCTTCAATATAATCAGGGAGTCTCTCTGTTCCCAAATGTTTCTGTTTTATAAGTAGAAGCTCCACTCCCACTTTTCTTGCTTCTTTTCTAATCTCTTTTGCCTTCTCTATATCCTTAGGATATACCTCTCCATCCATACCAAATTTTGTAAATATAGCCTCTGTTTCATCAACTAGCTCCCTTGCAGATTCCATATCCATAAATTGGGTAAGATCGGTTTTTCCAAGTTTTGGGATAAAATTTAGTTTACCATCTGAAAAAAGCCCAGCTCCCC
>JAMOPG010000206.1 GCA_027064715.1 Desulfobacterales bacterium | reverse complement strand
ACTTTTACCCTGTTTTCTCTTAAGCCATTCTTCATGTAACTGTTGAGCCGTTATCCAACGACTTTTGGGAATAATCTTACAAAATTCATTGTGTACCTTTTTCTCATTGGCCTTCAATGGATTGTTACCACATATGGCCAATGAAGCAAAACCAAATACCAAAAATACACACATCACTAATCCCAATAATCTTTTCATAACCTACGCCTCCTTTTTTTGTTTGATTAATAAACTACATCACCAAATATTAACATCCATACATACAACTTTATAATCTTACAAACTAATACTGTCAATTACCACTTTCTTTAATTTGATAAAATTTTAATGATGTCTGAGACAGAATTATCAGAAATGGATATTGGGGGCATCAAAGAACTTTTGTCTATAGTTTTTGGATTTTTTATCCATTGAATAAGTTTATCCTGGTTCCACCCTCCCCTTTCGCTGTAAAAAAAATTCAAAAATAACCCGGATAAATTAGGCCCAACACAACCTTTGCCAAGTGGCCCATACCTTTTAGAGATAACCTTATGACAACTACCACAATATTTTACAAATTCATTGACATTACTCGAACTATCAAAATGGATAACCCAAAAATTTTCATCTGATCTATTACATTCAAAGATTCCATTAAATATCACATTTATAATACATTTTATTTGATAATTTGTAAGAGAAAAATAGGGCATAAATTCTGGAGGTGATGTTAAATTTTTAGTTAATTCTTTAACTTCTATATTTTTAGGTAACTGATCTAATGAAGTAGCAAGATTATTGCCTTTTGCCAAAATCATATGACACCTTCTACACCCTAGTTTACTAACAAGCATACACCCTTTTTTAAAAAAATCCGATTCTTTTAACCTAAAATAGGCATAATCCCCTGGGATCAATCTATAATGTGCTATTTGCTTCCTCTTAGTTTTACTAATTCCCCTATGACAAAATTCACATCTGCTATATGACAAATAATGGGCTCTATGACAAGATATGCAATAATTTAATCTTTCACCAAAACTATTTCCTAGAATCAAAATAATATCTAATACAATTAAAACTAAAATCTTAATTGCCAATTTTCCCCCCTAAAAAACATGCCAATGATCCATAAAGCTATAATACTAAATAACAAAGTACTCGCCATGAACTGAATGTATCTTGTATTTCTTGGAAACCACATGGCATATTCCACATGTTTTACTCTTGAAAAATATGGAAGCAAAAAAAATAAAATAACTAGTATAAATAAAATATATATACAATCAATAGAATATGAAATGAGTTCCTGGATCCACACCAAAAACCATGTGGCTTTTAATGTAGTATTTGTTGTATTAAAATTTGCTGGAGGGCCCAGTGGAGCAGGAAAAAAATAGGCAATAATTGCAAGAAAAAATAGATATATTATGGATATCCTTTTTATCATCTTAAACAGCTTATCAATTGAAACAAAATATCCATTACTGTCTTTTTTCATATATATGGAAGTATTCCTTTTTGTTTTCTTATTTTATAAATATGCATAGAACAAAGAATAAGTATCAAAAATGGAATAATAATGATATGTAAAATATAAATTCTAGTAAAGGTAAGTTCCCCAAATACTCCATCAACAACAATCAAATTATATATAATTCTTGTAAGAAAAGTAAAATTTAAAAGTTCCATTCCAGTTTTTAATGCCCATATGGATACCTGATCTTGAACCAAGACGTATCCCAAATATGCCTCAAAAAAGCACAACAAAAACAAAACACACCCAGTTAACCAGTTGGTACTTCTTGGAGGAAGGTACGCACCCTGAAAAATAACCCTTATTATATGTAAAATTAAAAATATCAAAAGGGAGTCTGAGGCATATCTATGGATACTTCTTAAAAAAATTCCACCAAATACTGAAGACTCTAGCAGCAAAATAGAATTATATCCTCTATCTCCAGGCTCATAATAAAATGTAAGCAAGATCCCTGAGATTAAAAGTACAAAAAAACATAAAAAACAGAGGCCACCAAGACAAAGGGTATAGGTTATCTTTAAATTATCTCGTCTTATCTTTTTGGGAAATAGATGCTCAATAAAGTCCTTAATAAGTCCCATAAAAGATCATACCTCTATGACAAAAAAATTTCCATGTTCTATCACCTTATAACTCCTCAAATCTTTTTTAGCAGGGCCTTTTATGAGCTTTCCGCTATGAGAAAAAACACTACCATGGCAGGGACAAACTATCTCTTTTTGATTTATATTTACTGTACACCCAAGATGTGTGCAGGTAAGATCTAGGGCAAATAGTCGACCTTTTATATTTAAAATAGCCAATCTTTTTTCTGGATACACAACTGCACTATTTGGAGATATGAGTCTTTTTTGCAATACAATCTTTTTTATTTTTTTGTGTCTCTTAAAGGACAAAAATCTGTATAAAAAAAAGAAAGATGCAACTGTAGCTAATATGCCAAAAATCTTTTTTATTAATTTACGTCTTTTAATATTAAATCCCATTTTTTGATATACAATTTTTTAAATTTTGGATCTTTTTTTGCTTTAAAAACATCTTTTTTTGTATAAAACCGACCATTCCACAAAGACTGACCTTTATAACACAAAAAATTAAATCTTTCTTTAAAATTAGAACTTGTATCAAAAAAAGATAACACACTGTTATCATTATCACATGATTGCAAAAATCTCCCATTATTCATATGACAATTATTACATGTTGGAGTTCCCTTTTGGATTGTGTGTGGAAATATTGCTTTCCATGTTTTTGATATTATTTTATTATGTATATCTTTCTTCAAATCAGAATAAATAAAAATAAATTGGGGCCTTATTGGAGATAGTTTACCTTTTTTATTTAATCCTATTGGAAAAAGATCCCTTTTTACAAAAAATGTTGATCTTTGATATTCTTCTGAATATCTATCCCACAATCTCTCTCTATATAAATCATTTTCACTATAATTTCTAATAACATAGGTTCCATATTCTTGATTTATCCATGCACTATGACATGTATAACATTCTAATTTTTCTAAATGTGCATTAATACTATGTTCAATGATATTTTTATCTATTTTGTGACAATCAATACATATTTTAGGGCCTACATTTTTTTTTAACAAACTCTTCATATTATGACAATCAGCACATGTTAGCCCTGCAGTAAAATGAACATCTTCTTTCATAAGCATATAATATTTATTTTTAAATAAAATGCCCCTTTTATATCTTATTGATGGTTCTCTTAAACTCAGTCCAATATACTCTATACCAATAAAATACCCATTGTGACATTTAAGACAATCATATACACCTGGCTTTTTTACTTGATTATCTTTTACTTTATGGCAATCTTTACAATCTTTCAAATGACATGAGTTGCAATTTTTTTTAAAAAAATGCTTATCATATTTTGAAAACACCTCTTTGACAAATTCTTTTTCTTTTTTTCTTGTCGCCATATTGCAAGACAACATTTTTTCATAACCAACATGGCATGATACACAAGATTTATCTATCTTTGGATAAATCTCTGTATAACCTTTCATAGGACTTAAGACAAAAAGGCAGCTTATTATAATCAAGGGGTTTTTTATAAATTTCATCGTCTTTTCCATGACATACTAAACACTGACTTACCTTTAATATCCTTTTTATCTCTTGAGTATTAAATGGTCTTGCCCCTGAGGTCAATGCCTGTTGAGGGATCAGATCCTTATTTTTTTTTAGTGAGAGTATTCCTTCCAAGGGATATCGTTTATTGCCTAAATATATTGTCTCAAACCTTCCATCCTCTAAAAATACACCTTTCCCAAAACCGAGCATCTCAAAACTTAAATGGCAGTCTATACAAGATATGGACTCTTTTTTTATGTTATGGGAAAACAATGGGGCAAATCTCAACCTCCTTGACCCCTTGTATCTTGCAACATAGCCCTGCTTTATCCATTTATTTTTCGCCTTAATATAAACAAATGTCTGACATCCAGGTGTCAAGGTAGTTACTTTATTATTTCTATCAACCCCCAAATAAAATGGATAGCCGCGCCTAAAATCCTCTTTTTCTAAAAACCTACCATAAGAAATCTCTTTTTTTATTCCATCATAACCTAAAATATCTCTATAATAATATGTATGACATCCAAAACATTGTGGAACTACACGTGAATGACATACAATACATTTTAGTCTATCATGCCCATAGATATTGTGATATTTAGTATTAGTAATAATAGGTGCTTCAAACAATTTCCCTGATCTTTTACCAATGACAAATATTTTATTGTCTTTATAAAATACATTGGAATACATCCTATTCTTTTTTGTTAGGACCATATTAAAGCCTTGCATTATTTTTATATGATAATTTTTTGATTCAATAATGGGAAGTTTTCCGTCTCCAATAACTTCTTTAGTCGTTGGATATTTTTTATATGAACCATGACAATCACTACATGATATCTCTACTTGATCTGATTTATCAAAATATGAATATCCATCTCCCATAATATCCCTTGAAGTATGGCAATCTACACACTCCATACCTTTTTCAAAGTGGATATCTTTTTTTATTTTAACAAGGGATCTTCCACCACTTAACATATATTTAGGTCCATATTTATCAGTTGGAACTAAATTATTGGTCTCATAAAATCCAGTATAACTAAGTCCAATTCTACCACTTCTATTATGACAAATAAGACATACATCTTGAGATGGTATAGGAACTAGCTTATGAGAATATCCCTTATCTTTATCATATTTAAAATGACATAAAGCACATCCAGATAATCGAACATCTTTTTCTTCGTATCCAATATGACACTTAAAACAAAATTTTCTATATAAGATAGCTCCCAAATTATTTAACTTACTTATGGGGTTAATAAACAATGGATTTCCATGTTCATCAAATAAAGAGGTACTGTTTGACACTGAATACAAATTTTCTGTGTCTCCCTGCCACGATCTTTGGATTTTTTTGATCATGCCTATATTTGTATACATAAGAGACGATTTCACGCGCATTAACTCATAATAGTGGCACTGCCCACATGATTTATCCCAGTTTTCAGGACACGAAGGGTTGTTTTTAAGCATTGAACTATGGGATAACTCCTTATTGGATACATAGGGATTTCCCTTATGGCATGAAATACACTCTCTATGAGTGGAGGATGGTGAAGAGACATCTTTATGGCAAGAGACACATGAGTTGTTTGAATGTCCACAACTAGATAAAGATAAAAGTAAAAGAAGGTAGAAAATACTTTTAATAAATCTAGTGTACATAGGTGGATGTTAAAAATATAAATATGCAATGTCTAGATAAAATTAACCCATTCTTTTTTTAACTTAATGATTTTATATGCGTCTTGACTTTTTGATATTATTTTGAAAATCTGGTCTCGAAGTATACTAACTTTTTTAATATTTAAAAGGTGTTGCATGTTATCTTTTTATACCTTTTTTATCACATCTTTTATAATAACCCTATCAGGTGCTATGATGCCAGGGCCCCTTCTTACAGTTACCATTGCAAATTCCGCTAAAAAAGGTTTCTGGGAAGGGCCGTTACTGGTTTTGGGACATGGTATTTTAGAGCTTGTTTTAGTTATTGCAATTGTTTTAGGGATGTCCAGTTTGTTCAAATCAAATACATTTTTGATTTGTGTTAGTGTATTAGGTGGTGGGATGTTAATCTATATGGGATATGATATGCTAAAAAATGCAAAAAATTTGAGCTTAAATCCCCAAAAAATAAATACAAAAAAATCTGTATTAGATAAGTCCACCATAGTTACTGGAGCTATAGTTTCAGCTGCAAATCCATACTGGACACTGTGGTGGGCAACCATTGGACTTGGATATCTTCTGTCTGCAACTAAATTTGGAATATTAGGGGTTGTAACTTTCTTTGTTGGCCACATACTTGCTGATCTTTTGTGGTATGCATTTGTTGCATTTGGGATTAGTAAAGGGAAAAAACTAATGAAAGACTCCCTTTATCAAATGATAATCAAAATATGCGGTGCAATTTTAATCATATTTGGAGCATATTTTTTGTATGGTTTACAAAAGTTTTTATGATTTTTAGGTAAAATGCTATATATATCTATATTTTGCCAATGATTTTAAAAGGTTTTTGAAATAAATCTTTTTATAAAGGATTTTATAACCCTATCTGGCCTAAAACTTATGTCGTTTAGTATAGTCGGAAAATGAAAATATAGCGTGTCTGGAATGTTTTTTTGCTTTATCGCTTGAATATCTTTTATTTTTGAACCAATGAGATTTTTTAAATTAGATACATACCAAAGAGGTATTTGCTTTGGAGTAGCACCAATCATTGTATATATTACAGTATCTAATGCAATAGGATTTTGAGATACACCTATTAAATTTAATTTTTTCGCATAACCATCTAAAGGGCCCTTACTTTCCATTGCAACTATCCCATCAAGTATATTTATTGTAGATGGTAGGTATTTTAAGATATCTAAAATAAGGGTTGCAAACTCAAGATGATCATTTCCATAACTAATGTGGGCCTTTAATTTATCATACCCAACCACAATACCAAAAAAATTTTTAACACAAAGAGACATGCCCATCTGATTGTGTGCCTTAAATTTAGCCACATTTACAATTAGGTCCACATCATTTATTTCTCTAGCAATAGAGTAGGGATATCCATCTATTTTCTGCTTTGTGAACTCAACTATATCCACTGGCATATTATTTATCAATTTTTGAAAACCTATTGCACGTGCAATCTTTTTTGCACTTCCAAAGGCAGGTGAGTCACCAACAATAACCTCACAACCTCTGCTTACAAAATATTTGCACACATAAAATAATAGATATGGATTGGTACAACTGATATGAGTATTTTTATTGGCAATAAAATTGGGCTTTACGAGTACTCGTTTAACTGTTGAAACTAGTAAATTATCTAAAGTTTCAAATAAAACATTTTCTAGTTCATTATCATAATCAATAGAGTATAACAGATAGACTGGGATCTTCATAACTGGTTAATCATTTTTATTTATTACACTTATCATCTCTGTTAATATCTTCTCTAGTGTTAAATTAGATGTATCTATAATATGTGCGTCTTCTGCAGGCTTTAGTGGTGCTATTTCTCTAGTTGTGTCCTGCTCATCCCTTTTTTTTAAATCCTCTAATATCTCATTCAAATCTGCTTCCACCCCCAGCTCTTTTAACTGCAACCATCTCCTCTTTGCCCTAACTTCAGGCTTAGCAGTTAAATAAAATTTATACTTAGCATATGGAAACACCACTGTACCCATGTCTCTTCCTTCAGCCACAATGGAATGTCTTTTTGCTATGTCCCTTTGAAACTCTGTTAAGTATTTACGAACAATGGGAATCTTTGATATTGTTGATGCTAAAAGGCCTACCTTTTCACTTCTGATTTCACTACCTAAGATCTTATTATTTAATGCAAGTTGATATGTTTCTCCATCAAATACCAATGTGTATGAAATATTATCTAATATGTTCTTCAGTCTTTCTTCATCTATCTCATTTTCATCTAAAAAAAATAGGGCAATGGATCTATACATAGCACCAGTATCCAGATATGCAATCTTTAGTTTATCTGCCAACAACTTTGCTATAGTGGTCTTCCCTGATCCAGCAGGACCATCTATTGTTATTATGAGTTTACTATCTGTCATTTATTCTATTCCTCTCTCAGCACCTTCTTTAATGCTGATATAAAAATCCTATTTTCATCTTCTCTACCAATGCTCACTCTTAGATAATCTTTTAATCCATAAGACTTCAAGGGTCTAATTATAACACCCTGCTTTAAAAGTCCTTCAAATACCTTATTTGCATCCATTGGTGGTTTAAACATTATAAAATTTGCCTGAGAAGGATATACATAACATCCAAGAGATGTTAACCTATCTGTTAAATACCTTCTACCACATATTATCGTATTTCTCGTAAGCTCTACATAATTTTCATCATCAAGCACAGAGATAGCAGCTCTTTCTGCCAAAATATTCACACTAAATGGAAGCCTTACCCTGTAAAAATAGTCTGCAAGTAGTTCAGGCAAAATACCATAACCTACCCTCAACCCAGCAAGTCCATAGATCTTAGAAAATGTCCTTAAAACACATAAATTATCTCTTTTTAATACCTCTTTTATGCATGTAACTTGCTCAGGATCATCACAAAATTCAACATATGCCTCATCTACTATTACTATTACAGAAGAAGGTACTAAATCAACAAAATTGATTATTTCTTCAGATAATACCGTATATCCTGATGGATTATCTGGATTGGTTATAAAGATCATTTTTGTATGTGAGTCAATCAATTCTAACATTTGCTCAAAATTAAATGAAAAGTCGTTATTTAAGGGGACAAATTTAACCTCTATTCCATGAAACTTTGCCTGTATTCTATATATAGAAAAACTCGGATCAAATACGACTACATTATCCCTATATGAGGTACATATGATTCTTATCAAAATATCGATTATTTCATCAGAACCATTGCCAATTACAATATTTTTTTCAGGTATATGAAATTTTTTAAAAATCTTTTTAACCAGTTCTAGATTTCCAGACCTTGGATATCTAAAACCAAAACTAGCATATTTTTTTAATACCTCTTCCACAATTGGTGATATACCCAATGGATTTTCATTGCTGGCCATTTTAATAACATTGGTTAGATTGTATTTTTCCTTTATTTCATCAATAGATAGACCTGGAGAGTATGGACTAAAATCTAAAATATCATCCCTCAGTTGCATTATTCCTCCAATAAAAATAAGTTAGAATACAATAAATCAAATATTAAATGCCACAATCTTCATTTATCAAGATGATCTTTATCCTTTTTGGAGGTACACTTTTTTCAGTTATCACCCATACATTGCAAATACGATCAGGACTATTACAATCCTTACACTCCAGAATTTTTGTACATGGTGTTTTTCTATTTAAGCGAATAGCATTTACACAAGCTGAATAATTTTTTATCCTATTTATACCATCCTGCAGATCTGACACAACCTTATTTCTTCCAACAAGCAATGTTACATATTTTGGTCCAAATGCTATTGCAGCGACCCTATTGCCAAATCCATCTAAATTTACTAAAATTCCATCCTCTGTAATAGCATTGGTACCTGTAATAAACAAATCACTTAAAAGTGCCTGCCTCCGCCTCTCAATAAATTCTTCTTGATCTACATTCCGATCATATGTATCAATAATATTATACTTCTCTGCCCCTTTTAAATAATCATATATACCAGATTCAACAACAGTTAAAGATCCACCAAAGGCTATTTTGTCTACATTGTCTAATTTGTTTAATATTTCATCTATAAAAATCTGTTTTGCATCTTTTAAAGATGGGGAGATAAACACCTCAAAGTTATTTTTTTCAAGTACCTGCTTTATGTTTTCGAGTTTTGCATCCCAATATTTATTTAATAGATCCCGTGAATACATAATTTCCTCCTTTTATATTTTAAAATTAATAGGCCTTATAAGGATTCATTATATTATTTGGATCAAATATCTTTTTTATTCTTCTCATAATGAAAATTGCATGCCTGTCTAATTGTTTTTTGATAAAACCTTTTTTTAATATCCCTACCCCATGTTCACCAGAGATTGTACCTCCCACCTCCACTGTGCGATTTAAGATCTCATTAGCCACTAAATGAACGGATCTTTCCATCTCATCTCCTGTATACATGAGATTTACATGAATATTTCCATCCCCTAGATGTCCAAAACACAAGACTGGAATATCTTTTTCTTCTCCTTTTTTTTTAGAAAAATCCACGATTTCCACAATCTTGGATCTTGGCACACATATATCTAAGGCGATCTTCATTTTGCCAAGTTGATATGCTGCTGGATTTATCATCCTCCGTATATCCCAAATCTCATCCTCTTTTGAACCTTCTCCTTTTTCATAAAATACAACATCTAGATCTTTCAATACCTCTTCACATCTTTTAACTGAAAAATCCACATCTGCCTTATTTCCGTCAAATCTAACGATAAGCAAACTATTAGCCTTATCTGGAATATTAAAATCTTTTATTTTCTTTATACAGTGAATGACACTACTATCCATAAACTCCATTGCAACAGGAACAAGTCCCATTTTTAATATTGAAATAGCGCCGTGTAATAATCTGTCTAATGATGAAAATCCAAGAAGTAAAGAAATAGATGTCTCTGGCATAGGTATTAACTTTAAAATAATCTTAGTAAAAAAACCCAGTGTACCTTCAGATCCAATCATAATAGATCTAAGGTCCAATCCCACCACATCTTTGTGACACCTGCTTCCCAATGACAGCTTATATCCACCAGGTAGTACTACATCCATCCCAAGCACATAGTCCTTGGTTACTCCATATTTAACTGCCCTGAGTCCACCTGCATTTTGGGACACATTGCCGCCAATAGTGGATATATCTGCTGAAGCTGGGTCAGGTGGATAAAAAAGGCCATATCTTTTTAACTTCCTTTGAAAATCACCAGTTATTACGCCAGGTTCCACCACAGCGACAAAATCAACATCATTTATCTCTATAATTCTATTTAACTTTAGAGTAGATACAACTACCCCTCCTAAAATAGGTACACATGCGCCTACTACATTAGAGGCCCTTGCCCTTGGAACTATTGGAATCTTCTCCTTATTGGCCCATTTTAATAGCTCAATTATCTGTTCCTCAGATTCAGGCCTCACCACGGCCCATGGCCATGAAAACTCTTTACTGGCATCAGTCCCATAAATTGCCAATGAGGCAGGTTCAAAAACAGCATTGTCTTCACCAAACAAGTTTATCAAAAATCTTTTATGGGATCTTTTTAAAGGGTTAGTCATTAGTTTATATTTAAAGTTGTTTTATTTATACTTAGACATCTGCCTTGCAATGTCCATCTTCAATGCCTTTCTCTTGAGCTCTTCCCTTCTATCCCTTATATTTTTTCCTCTACATAAGGCTATTTCTAACTTGGCCCACGGCCCTTTTAAATACATCCTCAAAGGTATTACAGTAAGACCCTTTTGTTGCACCTTTCCTTGCCAAGATAAGATCTCCCTTTTGTGCAAAAGGAGTTTTCTCATCCTTTCTGGATCGTGTCCAAAGTGTGCTGCTTTTTCATATGGAGATATGTGAAGACCAACAATATAGGCCTCTCCATTTTTAAATCTTACATAACTATCTTTAAAATTTACCTTTCCAGCCCTAATGGACTTTATCTCAGACCCTGTTAATTGAATGCCAGCTTCCTTTTTTTCTAAGATATCATAAAAACGATATGCCTTCTTGTTTGTGGCTATTAATTTTATCTTTTCATGTGGATTACTCATTTGTATAGTCCAGTTATGTTATTGTTTTTCAAAAAATGAGGTATAAAATTGTAATTCCTCTGGTATCTTGTCATAGATCTTTTGTCTAACAATCCTATTATTTTCTATCACAGACTTGCCTTTCAAGACATTATCAACAAGTTCTTTACACTCCTTATAAGACAACATCCTGACCATTCTCTTAATCCCAGGAGCTGCATTAGGAGAAAGGCTTAATGTGGTTATCCCCATCCCAATCAAAATTGGTACACAAAAGGGATCACCAGCCATCTCACCACACATGGTAACTTGAATCCCTGCCTGTTTTGCAACATCCACGGTGTGTTTTATACCTCTTATTATTGCTGGATGAAGTGGCTGGAATAGATGGGCAACATATTTATTGGTTCTATCAATTCCCAAAGAGTATTGAATCAAGTCATTTGATCCAATACTAAAAAAGCTTACTTCTTTGGCCAGTGCATCAGCCACGCACACAGCTGATGGAACTTCTATCATTATCCCAATTGGCAGATCATAGTTGAATTGTTTTCCCTCTCTTTGAAGCTCTTCTTTGGCACATTCAATAACCTTTTTGGCCTCAAGAAGTTCTTCTAACCCTGAAATCATAGGCAAAAGCAAAAAACAATTCCCAGAAACTGCTGCCCTTAAAATAGCCCTGATTTGTGTTTTGAATATGTCTTTATTTCTTAAGCAAAATCTTATGGCCCTAAGCCCCATGGCAGGATTTGCTTCCTCTATTTTCTCAAACCCTTTTCCAATCTTATCTCCACCAGCATCTAATGTCCGAATTACCACTGGCCTTGGGGACATAATAGTTAATAGATCTCTGTATTCTTCATATAACTCATCTTCTGTTGGTAGATGGGGTTTATAGAGATAAGAATATTCTGTTCTATATAGTCCAATTCCATCACTATTATATTCCAAAACTGAAGTCACTTCCTCAAAAAATTCTATATTTGCCATTACCTTAATGTGACATTTATCTTTAGTATAAGCGGGAACTCGTCTCTCCTGATATAGCTCTCTTTTGTATTTTTCAAATTTCTCTTGTTTCTCAATATAATCAACAATCTCATTTTCATCAGGTTCAATAATTATAGTGCCAGTAAATCCATCAACGATCACTAACTGATCATCTGAAATAATTTCATCTATATCTTCAATACCAACAACAGCAGGAATACCTAATGTCCTTGCTACAATAGATACATGTGATGTCTTACCTCCTTGTGATGTTACAAATGCCATAATCTTACTTACATCTATCTCTACTGTATCTGCTGGCGTAAGTTCATGTGCTACTAAAATAACACGTGAAAGTATAGGTTTTATTTCTTGATCAACTCCAATTAAATTATTTAATATCTTTCTTCCAAGAAATTTTATTTCACTTATTCTCGTCTTAAAAAACTCATCTTCAATATCCCTAAAAGATCTTTCAATATCTCCTATTCCTTTTTCTATTGCCCATTCAGCATTAAGCTTCATATTTTTTATATATCTTGCTATTGTTTCATAAAATTTCGCATCCTCCAAAACCATTATGTGTGTGTCTATTATGGATGAATATTCTGTATGTTCTGCTGGAATCTTTGACTTTAAGGATTTTAGATTGGCAATAGTCATATCAATGGCATCTTTTAAACGTTTTAACTCTGCGTCAACTAACTCTTCTGATATACTTTGCATTGGAGCAATACAATCATGATCTCTAGTTAAAATATATGCCTTTCCAATTGCTATACCTACTGATGCTGGAATCCCCTGAAGTATCTTTTTAGCCATAACTAATCCTGTAATATATTTTTATTTTTCTCCAAATCCATTATAAAAGAGTTTTGTTAAGGTATCAATAGCCTCTTTTGCATCCTCTCCCTTTGCAACCAACTTCAAAACCTTACCTTTTGTAGCACCTAAAGTTAAAATATCTAATATACTCTTTGCATCAACTTCAATATCATCTAACAATAATTTTATCTCTGATTTAAATTTACTTGCCTCCTTGACTATAAGACCTGCAGGTCTTGCATGTAATCCAAGTTTATTGTTTATTACCACATCCTTTACAATAACTTCCTCACTCATCTCCTCTTTGCTCCAGTTTATATTATAGTGACAATGCAAGAAGTACTATGCCACCTATAACTAAAATTTCTCTTAATACATGGTGTTGCGAAACAACAAAAGAAGAAATTCCAATTACCACACCACCTATAATAAAAACTAATGATTTTGGTAATATCTCGACTAAATTAGCAATACCTTGCCAAATGAATATAAGAAGAATAGAATTTATTATCTTTATTCTCTTACTCCATTGAATCAAATTCATATTTTTTATAACTTCAAAAAAAGACAATCCTTTATTAAATCCTTGCCAAAAAACGAAAAATCTAAAACATTGAACAAAAATAAAAGTAGATATAAAAAAGACAAATGCCAATGTAATGTATTTATTTATAAGAAGAATGATCTCTATAAAAGACCAAAGAATAAGCAAAGATCCACCCCAAAAAGAGTCCCCTAAAGCACTTAATGTATATGCAGTTGTGGCTTTGATTGTTCTCAATGAATCCCTTGGTAGGATACCTTTAGCAATCTTTGACTCAAGAAACAAAAAATATCCAACTAAAAATGGCAAAAAATAAGGATGTGAATTATAATGACCCAAATATCTCTTTCTTGCCTCAGCCAACCCTTGAGCAGAACCTTTATAAAAATATTTAAGACCAGGATCCATTATGTAAAGCAGCCCCAAATTCTGAAGTCCTTTGGTATTATACATACTTCCTATAAAATATGTCCTAAAAAAACACTTTAATAGAACCAGGAGTTGACCCTTACCCATTTTTAATCCTTAAAAAAAGGTCGTAAATCTCTTTTTTATTCCATCCTATGACCTCATCCATCACCTCTTTTATAATATCCTTGCCAGTGAGTCCACTACCTATCTTTTGTTCAATGATTTTTTTCACATAACTTACATCAGTCTTTATATCTTTTTTAGGTGGCGATATTATCACAGTTATTTCCCCTTTTACTTCATTTAACTTATTGTACTCATAAAGGGGAAAGCGAATCACCTCTTCATATAGTTTAGTTAGTTCCCTGACAATTGCAACCTCTCTTTCTCCACCAAACACATCAAAGGCAAGTTTAAGGGTGTTTTTTAATCTGGATTTTCTCTCAAAAAAAATAAGTGTGGTTTTTATGTTCAAAAAAGAATAGAATAAGTTTTTTATCTCTCCTTGTCTTCTAGGTAAAAACCCCAAAAATGTAAAAGGAATTGGCTCTATACCACTTATCATCAAAGATGCAATGGGAGCAGATGGTCCAGGGGCACAAGTAACTTTTACATCTTCTTTTATACATTCTTTCACAAGTAGGTATCCTGGATCTGAGATCACAGGAGATCCTGCCTCTGATACCAAGGCTATATCTATTCCGCGTCTTAACAAAGAAAGTATATGGGGTATCTCTTTTTCTTCTTTTCCTTCATAAAAACTAATTAACTTTTTACCCTCTATTCCCAGGTAATTTAAAAGATTGCCAGTTGTTCTAGTGTCTTCTGTTACAATTACAGGACAGTTTGATAAAATCTCAATGGCCCTTTTAGTTATGTCACCAAGGTTGCCAATTGGGGTCGCCACAAGATACAAAGTCCCCGATCTGGACACAGTCTTGTTCATGCTCTATTTTTATCTCCTCATTTTCTAGACTTATGCCAATTACATCAAATCGGACGGGCCTATCCCACATAGAATTTTCAGTCAAAAACATACTTGCTGTTTTTACCATTTTGTCAATCTTAGATTTATTCACATATTCCTGGGGAAGGCCAAATTTGGTATTTTTTCTGGTCTTAACCTCTACAAATATAATAGTGTCCCCTTTTTCTGCAATAATATCTATCTCACCAATCTTTTTTCTAAAATTTCTAGCAATTATTTTATAACCATTTTTTTTGAGAAATCTGCACGCAATCTCTTCACCCTTTTTACCTATTTTAATTTTAAACACAACTCTTCCCACACAAAATTTTTAACCCCTTTAAAGGTTCTTCTATGTATTTTACAAGGCCCAAATTCCCTTATCTTTTCTAAATGCAATTTAGTAGCATAACCTTTGTGTTTTGCAAACCCATAATAAGGATATAATCTATCCACCTTTCTCATAACCCTGTCACGAAAGGTCTTTGCAAGAATAGATGCAGCTGAAACTTGAGGAATTTTTAGATCACCTTTTTTTACACAAATGACTTTGGACTCTATGTCTGGAGGGAATGTACCATCCACATATACCACTGTTGGTTTCACAGAAAGCTTTGAATAAGCCCTCTTCATTGCCAGAAGAGTAGCATTTAATATATTTACTTCATCTATCTCTTTAGGATTTGACAAACCAATCCCCCACGAAATGGCGATTTCCTTTATCTGTTTTTCTAAAATCGCCCTTTTTTTGGGGGATAATTTTTTTGAATCAGTTAAATTTGGTAGGTTATAATTCTTTGGAAGTATTACGCACGCAGCAACCACAGGGCCGGCAAGGCATCCCCTGCCAGCCTCATCTATTCCTGCAATTATAAGATCTTTCTCATCCACTAGATATTAGTTTTAATAAATATCTCTAGATTTAATTCTAGCAGCCTTACCCTTTCTTTCTCTCAAATAGTAGATCCTAGATTGACGTACCTTACCTCTATCAACCACCTCTATCCTTTCAATTGAAGGTGAATGCACAGGGAAAATCCTCTCAACGCCAATACCATCAGATACCTTTCTCACAGTAAAAGTCCTGTTGGTTCCGCTGCCTCTCACCCTGATAACAGTTCCTTTAAAAACCTGAATCCTCTCTTTTTCTCCCTCTATCAATCTAATATAAACATTCACTGTGTCTCCAGCCCTAAAATCAGGGATATCATACCTCATGTGATCTCTTTCAATCTCCTTTATGATTTCCTCCATCTCAATACTCCTTGAGTAATTTTTTCTTATGTTACATCAATTCAACATCTGCAATGTGCAGAATAAATTTTTTAGCCAACTTTTTGGAAAGAGTCAACACATTTCAAATTGACACGAAAAAAGTTTGTATACATCTTAAAAAAGAAGATGAAAATGACAAAAGAGTTATCAGCTTAAATCCCACTAAAAAAATCTTATCATAGGAAAAAGTTTATGTGTATCTGCCTTGTGGCCATAAATTATCATCCTGATTACCCACTTATTTTATTATCTAATCGGGATGAATCTTTTGATAGGCCAACACTTTATGCCCATTTTTGGAATGATCAAACACAAATACTTGCTGGACGAGATCTAAAAGATAAAGGTACCTGGCTTGGTGTGTCTAAACAGGGCAGGATTGCATTACTTACAAATTATAGATCCCCAGATTCCAATGATCCAAACAAAAAATCAAGGGGAGCATTGGTAGTTGATTTTTTAAAAAACCCAATAGCTCCCCATAATTATATAGAAGTATTAAAAAATACAAAAACATTATATAATGGATATAATCTCATATTTGGAGAAATTCGTGATCTCTATTATTACAACAATTTTTTTGATATTTGGTCAAAATTAAATGAAAAGATAAATGTATTGAGCAATGGAACTCTAAACAATAACTGGCCAAAATGTAAAAGATTAAAAGATCTCTTTTTAAAAAATGTGTCAAATAAAAAAATTAATATTAATGTCTTGTTTAAAATTTTAATAGATACCAAATCATTTCCAGATCACGAACTTCCTGATACTGGGATTGGAATATTAAAAGAAAGATTCTTAAGCCCTATATTTATCATTGGAAAGGATTATGGCACAAGGACATCAACTGTTATATTATTTAACAATAAAGGAAATATTCAGTTTATAGAAAGAAGTTATAAACCAGGCACCACAGAAATAGAGACAGAAAAATATTATTTTTTTGATATCAAGTCTTTTGCCGGCTTTAACAGTTAAAAATTATTGTTAATTAAAGACAGGGAAAATCCTGTGCCCTTAACCAGGTCATATTACTGTTGATTAAACCGATAGGACTTCAAGAATATAACCCAATCAGCCACAACTACGGCTACCAGAGCTCCTAGATCGTGGAGAGCAAAAACCACCTGACACAGATTTCCGTTATCACAGAATAGAAGTATCCCATCTGTGACAGCTTGATAAAACAAATTATCATTCCCAGGCCAAAAGCTAGGCCTTTTTCACTCTTAACAATCAAAAGATGGATAGCTGCCAACAATCCCAATATACCTGAACCTCGTTCTCTCCTTTCTCTAAAACAAAAAGTGTTTGGTTATTATACCCTTTGTATATAGTGCGTTTATAACCATAAAAGCGGCAGCAATCCAATTTGTATAAGCAAAGAGCTGTTTTAAATATTTGGGTTTTGTTTTTAAAGAAAATTTACCACCCAAAATTCCTCCTATAATTGTGATAACAGCCAAAGGGACAGCAACTTTTGGATTAAAATCTCCTCGAAGGACGTGTCCACTAAATCCCATAAAAGAAGTAGCAGCAATAAGTGTCGATGCTGTGCCAACAGCTACATGCATGGGGGCTCCGCAGGCAAGAACCATCAGAGGCACCAAAAATGACCCTCCAGAAACACCTACCATTCCAGCACCAAATCCAGTTAAAACAGTAATAGGCACTGCAATCCACAGATTTATCCTTATCACATTTGGACCTGAAGTAAAAGTTATTACACCAAAACGAGAATCTTCAAGTTTGTTCTTTTTTTCTGAAACAGGAATGAGCATAACTAGACCAGCTAAAAATAACATTCCAGCAAATACCATTTTTAAGGTAAATCCACTGAACATGTGAGAAAAATATCCACCAGCCATTGCCGACAGCGATGCGAATATTCCAATAAATAACGCTAGATGCCACGAAACAGACTTGTTCTTTTGAAATACCACCATCGCAGCAATGGAGGCGGTAAACAATATAAACTGACCTGTGGTTGCTGCTTCATACATGGGGATCCCAGCCATTGCCAGTATTACCACATAAAAGTTACCCCCTCCTTTCCCCACCATGGTCATAAAAACAGCAACAATAAATAAAAGCCCCCCAATAATTAATTCTCTAGTCATCTCTTCTCTAAGAGAAAAAATTATTTTAAAAGATTTTTATACACAGGTTTTGGTTTTAATAAAGTAGCTAATTGTTCTGATGTGCCAAGAAATATCTTTACTTTCTCATAACCCTTCTCCAAAAGATAGGCATAAGCAATAGCAGCCCTGACAATAGCTGAGCAACAGGTTATTATTAACTTATCTTTTGGCACCTCTTCTAAACGATCTGGTAACTCATTTAAAGGTATGTGATGGGTAAAAGGAAATTGGAGAAACTTATATTCCTCTTGGGTGCGAACATCTAAGAAAAATACATCATTATTCTTTATTAATGCAGCAATTCCATCAGGCCCTACACCGTGTTGAGACGTGCCAAAAAAACCAATATCCATTTTCTTGAGCAATCCATCTAGCCTCATGATCTCCTCTTTTTTGTTGGTGGTTTATTGGTAACTTTGCCAATGAGTTTATATTAATTTAATAATGGTCTTTTGTCAATAATGTTCCAGGCTGTTCAAAAAAAAAACATATTGGGAAAATTATTTATATTTTGGTTAAAAAATTTCGGTAGGGTAAAAAATTTTGTGTAAATTTTTTCCCTACCCATGCTAAGTTATATACTCGCCCACCTTTTCATAGGAAATTGGGGGCTTGACCCTCTAATATTCCAACGTCCTTTATAACATTAACCCAACCATGGGGTCCTATGCCTTTTATTTTTTTCAGATCAAAAATATCAAAATTAATCCATCCCCCTGATTTTTTTTCTACCACATAAGGATAATCCACATGTTTTAACATATCATAATCGTTTTCACTATCTCCTATACCTATAGTGACTAGCTCTGTTTTATATTTGTTTTTAAACAGATTTTTTAAAATTATTACACTTTTGCCTTTTGATGCATCTTTACTAATTACATGATAAAACCTTCCTCCATGTATAAGTTTTAGTCCAAATTCTTTTAATCTTGTTTTTAAAATATCCACTGATATTTTATCTATTTCTACAATAGTTTCATCAAACTCCCTTTTTTTTGCAAGTTCACTATCTTTTTTATCCAGTCCTGTTAATCTAGAAATCTCATTTACATCTAAATCACCAAACCCTATAAAGTAAATTTTTTCTTCTTTTTTTATGATCTCCAATATCTTTCTTATATATTTATAAGATGTTCCAACACAGATCTTAATATAATGATCTTCATACTCAATTTGGGGAGATATCTCTTTTATTATTTTATCTTCAAAATATCCTTTAGGGATATAAATTCCTCCACCATTTTCAACTATAAATGGATCTTTTATGTTCAGAAATTCCCTTAGTTTTATCTGTTCCATTGCAGTTTTTGCAGAACAAAGTACAATTGGTATATCTTTTTTCTGCAATTTAGGAAGTACATCAGTAACTGGACCTGGATCAAAGGTAGTCAAATCAATCAATGTGCCATCAATGTCCGTGAAAATAAGAAATTTTTTGTTCATATCTTATTGTACTATATATTTGTCTAGATTTTCTCCCACAATATTTGCAAAGGCCTCAAAATCGATCTCTTTTGGTGCTTTAATCAATTTCGGTCTAGGGGGTTCTTCTCCCAACCTTAAAAGCCCCTGTCTATTTAGTTCTTCTAATATGAGATTTTTTGTCTCTTCACAACATACATCGCTGTGATAGATGGCTCCAAGGCTGGCCAGCAACATCTGATTTATGTGTTCCTGTCCTTTATTTTCGTGTAAATGTGGATTTCTAGTCTCAATCTGTAATATCTCTATTCCTTTAAAACCATCTCTATGGTTTCCCAGGTGTGGTATATCTCCATATTCCTCAAACAAAGACAAAAGTTCCTGAGGTTCAATTGCATATCCAGATGCATAGGGTATGGACTCTGCAAGAGAAATCGCCATTGCATGTTCCCCTGCATTTCCTGTCTTTATTACATCTGTCTCAAATCCACTTACAAAAGAAATAAGAGAGTTTAGGCACCTATTTGTGATCTCTGATACCCTTCCCCATCTTTTAAAATAAAGCCCTTGTTCGTGTATCTTGGGTTTATACCTCCACAATATCCTTACCATACACTGTTCATATTTAGATAAATAAAAACCTGCTGCATATGCCCTTGCATATTCAAGCACAGTTCCTGGAAAGTAGTTGTCTGCATCAATAAAACCTATATATTTTTTCCCCAAGAATTTGGTGAGCAATATACCAATTACCATGCCTTCAGCCTTTCCATCTCTCACAATCCCCTCCTCATCTAATATATCTGTATATCCTGCTTCCTGAAGAGCCCTGCTGATTATGGGGTCTTTTTGATGTATGATAATAGCCCGTCTTCTGGTGAAGTCACAAAACTGCTGCAATGTCTCTTTTTCTAGCTCAAATCTGTTCAAGGGAGTTATATCACTGTTAGATATTATTATTTTGAGACATGCATTGGGAACACCACTTATGCAATTTTCAAAAAGTTTTAATTTTTCGTTTTTGGTTGGAATAACGATAACCATTTCTTTTTGGATATCATGTATAATACTTTCATTTATCTTATATACCCCCCTTGCTTCCTCCTCTTGATCAGAATCCATTCCAGAATCAAGCTCTATTATTTTTTGTACATCCCTGAGTAAAACTGCCCCCAGCCTTTCTGTATATCTAAATCCCTCTATTCTCATCTAATCTACCTCCCAAAAATTATACTTTGTTAAGGAATCAGCTAAAGAATATATATCTAAAAAAAAAACTTTATGCAAATAACTATTTACTTGATTTTTGTTGAATATGAATTATCCTGAGAATAAATTAAAAAATCTAAATCAAATAAAAAGGAGGGATTATGTGTCTGGTAGTATTTCCATTTAAAAAAGAAAATCCTCAAGTTGTCTTAAATAATGTGAAAATTGCTGCACAGCATCCAAAGGTGGATGAGGTGTTGTGTGTTGGGGTAGAAAAGGAAGAGACCTACAGAAGCTTAGAGCAAAACATCCCTCAACTAAAAATGGAGACTAACAAAGACATTAACTTGATTTTACAGGAGAGAATAGGAAACAAAAGACCTGGGAAAGGGGATGGGATGAATACAGCCTTGAAATATTTTCTTGAAGAGACTGATCATAATGAGATCCTTTTTTTTGACTCTGATATTACCACCTTTGGCCCAAATTGGATCTCAAAACTGCTAGAAGGAGCTGAATTGGGATATCCTGTGGTGAGACACTATTTCCCCAGATGTTCAACTGATGGGATGATTACCTGGATGATAACGAAGACAGGTTTTGCACTTTTATGGCCAACATCTGAGCTTCCTTGGATTGAACAACCCTTAGGGGGAGAACTCCTTTTTAAAAGGGAAGTTGTGGAAAGGTTTTTACAGCAAGAAGAGGTTAGGAATAGAAGTGACTGGGGAATTGATACAATGTATACATTTTATTCAGTAAAATATTGCTATCCAATGCTTGAGACCTATATATCTGAAGGGAAATTGCACAAGCTATATGGAAAACTCACAGATCTTAAGACCATGTTAGTGGAATGTTTTGATACAATTCAGTCCTTAAGGGATCACTCTTTAGAGTTAATACCAAAGGTTAATGAGATGGAGGGATCCTTTCTCTGCAAAGGAGGGATAATACACAGGGCAGAACATCCCCATGAGGTACCTCAGGATGTATTTGAGAAAATAGGCTTTGATATTGAAGGTTCTCTGACTCTTTTAATGGAAAATTGGACTCCAGGAATGGAAGATCTTTTATCTGTGTTTCCAAGGAGAATAAGGGATGGAGTGTATGCAAATAAGAAGGCGCCATCATTTAGTTTCTTAGATGAACATACTTGGAGAGAAGCTTATTTAATTTTGCTTGATCACTTTGATATAAACAATGAAGATTGGCAGGAGATCTTATTTAAATTATGGGTAGGTAGGGTCCTTTGTTATACCACTACAATAGCCCTTCGGGGATATTATTTTGCAATGAGATATCTTTATTCCATGATAGATAGATATATGAATTACTCTGCAAAACATAAGATTAAAAAAGCAAAAAAGGAAGAGAAGAATGAAAATAGTAGTTGCGCCTAATGCATTTAAGGGAAGTATTTCTGCAAAACAAGCAGCAGATGTAATGGCACAGGCAGTAAGTGAATTGTATCCCGATATTAATACAGTTAAAGTTCCTTTTTCAGATGGGGGAGATGGACTGTTAGAGGTGTTAAGGGATATAATGGAAGGTTCAATTCAAAAGGTAAAAGTCAAAGATCCTTTAGGAAGAGAGATAGTTTCTGAGTTATGCATTGTAGAAAAAGAAAAAATAGCAGCAATAGAGATGGCCAGGGCCAGTGGCTTGGCCCTTTTAAAAAAACATGAACTAGATCCAACAAAGACCACAACACTTGGTACAGGAGAGCTCATAAAGTATGCCTTAGATCTAGGGGTAAAAAAGATAATCATTGGAATTGGAGGCAGTGCCACAAATGATGGTGGAATTGGCGTTGCATCCGCTTTAGGTATTAGATTTTTAGACAAAAATGGAAAAGAGTTATATCCATGCGGTGGAAATTTGATAAAGATTCAAGATATTGATTTTTCAGGCTTGGATCCCAGGATAAAAGAGTGTGAGATTGTGGTTGTGTGTGATGTGGACAATCCACTCTTGGGGGAAAATGGTGCCACACGTGTATATGGGCCTCAAAAGGGTGCAACACTTAAGATGATAGAGATCTTAGAAAAGGGACTTAAAAATCTGGCTCAAATTATAAAAAGAAAAAGAGGGATGGACATAACAAATATACCAGGTGGTGGTGCAGCTGGTGGTCTTGGAGCAGGGCTCTATGCATTTTTAGGGGGAAAATTGAAAAAAGGCATTGAAGTTATGAAAGAGCTTACTTCTTTAGATGAAAAGATCAAAGGGGCTTCATTAGTTATCACAGGCGAGGGGAAGCTAGATAATCAGATCTTTTTTGGAAAAGGCCCATATGGTGTTGCTGAGACAGCAAACAAATATAACGTCCCTTGCATTGCATTGTGTGGATCCATTGATGTTAACATGGATTTTAAAAAGGCAAGACAGATAGGGATTCATGGTATATTCACCATCATTCCTGGGCCTGTTTCATTAGATACTGCAATGAAAAATGTAAGGGAATATCTAAAGGATGCAACACAGAGGGTAGTGGCCTTTTTTGTTGATTGTATAAAAAGAGCATAAGGAGGTTAGTATGGTTATACCAGTTATATTGTGTGGAGGTTCAGGAACAAGGTTGTGGCCAAAATCAAGAAAATTGTATCCAAAACAATTTATGCCCTTGATAGATGATAACACTATGCTTCAGGATACAGTTTTGAGATTAGACGAGTTAGATATACACGCTGAAGGTTACTTTTTGACAAATAAGGATCATAAATTTTTTGTGATATCGCAGGTCTTTGAAGTTGGAAAAGGGATTGATAAGCTGATAATTGAACCTGAGCCTAAAAATACTGCACCAGCAATTGCAGTAGCTGCTTTTGAAGCACAGCAAAACTTTAAGGTTCCCATACTTTTGGTACTTCCTGCTGATCATTATTTAGAAGGTCTTGATGAGTTCAAAAAGGCCTTAGATTATGCAATAAGGGAAGCAAAAAAAGGAAAACTTATTACCTTTGGAATAGTTCCTAATAAGCCAGAGACTGGTTATGGTTATATAAAGAAGGGTATGAAGTTATCTGAAGGTGTTTATGAGGTGGAAAGATTTGTGGAAAAGCCAGACAGCCAGACTGCTGAAGAATATGTAAGTAGTGGAGAATATTATTGGAATAGTGGAATGTTTTTGTTCAGGGCTGATTCTTATTTATCTGAGCTCCAAGAATATGCCCCAGATATATATGAAAAGGCAAGACTGTCCTGGGAAAAAAGCAAAAGAAAAGATAAAGAAATTATATTAAATGAAGAAGAATTTAGTAAGTGTCCAGCGGATTCAATAGACTATGCTGTAATGGAAAAGACAAAAAATGCAGTTGTAATACCTATTAATTGCAGATGGAGCGATGTTGGTTCATGGTATTCTTTATGGGAAGTGGGAGATAAGGATGAAAGTCAGAATGTATTTAAAGGAAGTGTTGTAGCAATAGATTCTAAAGGATGTTATGTTGATGCAAAGGACATTTTAGTTGGTACTGTTGGTCTAGAAGATGAAGTGGTAGTTGTTACAAAAGATGCAATATTGGTATCCAAAAAAGATAGAGTCCAGGAAGTAAAAAAACTTGTTGAGAGACTAAAGGAACAAAATAGAGATGAGGCATTTTTTCACAAAAAGATATATAGACCATGGGGGTCATATGAGACATTGGAAATGGGTAAGAGATATCAGATAAAAAGGATTGTGGTAAATCCAGGGGCAGTTTTGTCACTACAAAAGCATTTTCATAGATCAGAACACTGGGTTGTTGTACAAGGAACAGGAATTGTTACAAAGGAAAATGAAAAGATCCTTTTGTCAGAAAATCAGTATGTATATCTACCTGTGGGATGTATACATAGAATAGAAAATCCAGGGAAGATACCCTTAATATTTATAGAAGTACAGGTAGGTTCTTACCTTGGGGAAGACGATATTGTTAGGATTGAAGATGTGTATGGAAGAACGGAATAATAATTTTTTTTAAACTTAGCAGCTATGGGCTGTTTAAGTGAGTGAAAAGGGGAGGAATATGGCAGGTGATATTGTAAAAAGGATAGATGTTTTTTTAGCAAATTGGAAGGATTGTCCAGCAAAAGAGGGTTTTCTGAAATTAAAAGAACTTATTTTGGGTTTTGAAGATGTAGAAATAGACTTTGTGGAAAGGCAGGGTATCAGTTATTCTTTAAGGGCAAGACATAAAAACCAGACAACAAGAAAGCTCTTTGTGATGGTGGATGTGATTGATGATGATCCAGAAAATAGGTGGTTGTCCATCTGCTTTTATGGAGATATGATTAGTGATCCTGAGGAAAAAGGGGATTTGATCCCTGGTGGTCTGTTAGGGGAAGATGGATATTGTTTTGATCTAGATGATTTTTCAGAAAAAGAGATAAATTATATGATAGATAGAATAAAAGAAGCTTATACTAATGCATCAAAATAGGCATAACTGGGCGAGCTTTCCCCTCGCCCCTTCAATTGATAATGTCCTAGTGAATTAACACTCTTAGCTCAACAATTTCTCTATTAAATTTAAATAATTTTCTTTATCACCTGTTGGATTTCCAATATAATCAACAAAAAAGGTTGGAACTTTACCAAAAAATTCCACTGCCTCTATATTCTCCTGCACCATATCTAATGGGACATCCTCTCTAGATTGATTTGAAAACACCACACATTTTACTGGTATATCTCTACTATATAAGGCTTCTAAAGAAAGCAAGGTATGGTTTATTGTTCCAAGATATGGCCTTGCCACTAATATTACGTGTACATCTAATTCTTCTATTAAATCTATCATTAAAAAATTCTTTGTAATAGGTACAAACAGCCCTCCTGCTCCTTCCAAAACAACAGGATGATAGATAGATATCTTTTCTTCTATCCAATTAAAAACATAAGATATATCAATCTCGCAATTTTCATCTCTTGCAGCAAAATATGGTGCTTTTGGATTTTTAAATAAATAACAAATCTTATCCTTTAGAAATTCTTTTTTCACCTCTGGTAGAATATTTTTATAAACAAAATAGGCATCTGAATCTGCATCAAAGATGCTACTACAACCAGTTTGAAAAATTTTTAAATAAACTGGTCTATTGTAGTTTTTGTAAAGATAGTTCATAATCAAAAGAGAAACTATCGTCTTTCCAACCCCAGTATCTGTTGCTGTAATAAATATATTTTTCATTTCAAGATTCCATATTTATAAAGTATATCTTTAAGCAACTCAATGAATTTAATTATATCTGATTCTGTGTGAAAATAACAAAGACTGATCCTGAGTAGTGATTTACCTAATGGAACAGTTGGATATCTTGAATAAAAAACCATATATCCCCTGCTAATCAATTCCTCAGATATGTTTTTACCTAACTCTTCTTCACCAATTGGTATTGTTATTATATGGGCTGAACCTGTATATTTTATTCCTGCTTTTTCTAACTTTTGTCTTGCAAGCTGAGATAACTCCTGAACATACCATCTTCTATCCTCAAGATCTTCAACTATATCTATAAGATCTAATATACATCCACTATGGGCAGGGGGCAGAGCTGTTGAATATATGAGAGGTATAGAAAAATTGAACAAATATTCTTTGATAATCTTTGGAAGCAATACAAATGCTCCAAAAAACCCAAAGGCCTTAGTAAAGGTCCCTACAGCTATATCAGCAACACCTTGTGCAAGTCCCACGCCTTTTTTCCCTAAAATTCCTACAGCGTGTGCTTCATCCACAATCAATTTAAAATTATAATTATCTTTAAGCTGAAAAAGCTTCTCTACATCTAACAAATCTCCATCCATTGAAAATATGGATTCTGTCACCACCCAACTATTTTTATTTTCATTAGAATTAAGCCTTTTTTTAAGATGTGTTAAGTCATTGTGTTTAAAAGTATTAAAACGTACACCCCCAAGTTTTAAACCAGATATCGTACTAGCATGAACATGTTTATCTATAAAAACCTTGTGGTTATCTAAAAAAATCGTAGACATTAAAGCCAGATTTGCCTGAAATCCAGTTTGAAAAAAGATACAGTCCTCATATCCAAAATATTCTGCCACCTTTTTCTCTGCATCTAAAACAACATTATAATTTCCACATACAAGGCGAGACGATGATGACGACGCAGGATATTTTTCAAAATTCCTCACTATTATCTCTTTTATCTTTCTGTCTGAAGAGAGCCCTAGGTAGTCATTAGCAGAAAAATTTATTAACCTTTTCCCCCCTGCATCTATATATTTACCTTTTCTGGTAGCTATTTTATGAGGACAACGATACAAAAATTCTCTTTTTTGTATCTCTATTTTCTTTTTGTATTCATCAAACATCTAAAAAGCCTCTCATAGTACGGTTTAAGAGATTCCTTTCTAAATTCATGGTCATAATCTTTTACACCCAACAAAAACTCTGTCTGTAAAACCAACCCATCATCTGATAAAATACAGCCCTTGTAAACAGCACCAGATAAAGATTTTGCAACAAGATTTGACTTTACTATGCCTGACGACAAGTTTAAATAATTCAAAAAAACAAATTCAGAGACCTTTACCAAAAAAATATGTTTTTGAAAATGAAAAATATACCTTAAATGTAGCCCACCTGCATGGAATACAGATTCAATGATTTTCCACAAATCATTAGACGTATAAGTAACCTTTAACTCTATTTCATCTTTTGATATGGATATAATATGTTGAAATTTCATAAAAATTGAAATCAATCTACTGAGTTCTTAAATATTATACAAGCATTTTGACCACCAAAGCCAAATGATTGAAAAATTGCAATATTTACTTGTCTGTAAGTATTATGTATTACAAAAGGAATAAAGTCATCTCTTGGATCTTTCAAATTTCTTATTTTTGGTATAATATTCTTTTTAAGACAAAATATACCAATTGCCATCTCTGCAGCACCACATCCTGATGCAAGGTGTCCTATCCAAGATTTTAATGCTGTAATATAAGGATTTTTATTTACAAAAAGATTTTTTATTAGTTTTATTTCCATTATATCATTTAACTTAGTTCCTGTGCCATGAGCAAATATTGCATCTATCTCATTTGGATCAATATTGGCTTTTTCCAATGCATTCTCTATACATTTTGTAGGATATTTGGCAGATGTATCAGGGGCTGTTGGATTTAGACCATCCATTGATGATGAATATCCTATAATTTCACCATATATCTTTGCTCCCCTTTTTTTTGCATGAGATAGTTCTTCTAAGACTAAAAATGCCCCCCCTTCTCCTGGCACAAACCCCATATTTTTCTTATCAAAAGGGGCATAGCTATTTTTTACATCTTGTGATTCATCTATTAATTTCAGCACCCTAGCATTATAATAAAGTGAAATACCCAAATTAGACAATCTACTATCACCACCACCACATAGGGCCACCTTTGTATCTCCCTTTTTAATTCTTAAAAATCCCTCTCCAATACTTTGAAGAGAACTAGAACATGCAGTGGAGATTGTGAGATTTTCTCCATGAATGCTAAATAGATTTGATATACAAAAACTGGGAGTATTTGGGAGGATACTCAAAATTCCAAGGGCCTTTTGTTCTATTTGCATATCAAAAACATCCACATTTGGCCCTATTCCTACAAAAAGAGAAGAGTTCTCCAATATCTTTTGAGAAATCTTTGCATCTTCAATGGCCTTTTTCACAGCACAGATTGTAAGTCTCCAGCTTTTTGGCAGATAGCGTGAGTATTTATATGCTTTTATATAAGCTTTAAAATCAAAATCTTCTACAGGACTAACAATTACATCCTTCCTAAAGCTAGATCTTTGAAAGTTGACCACATCATTTTTTATTGAATGAATCACTTCTTGTTCTGTTTTACCAATGGGAAGTATGATTCCTATTCCTGTGACAACAACTCTATTATCCATGACTATGTAAAGTGTAATTTATATATTGTTCAACATCTTTTAGTTTTAGCACTGGTCCATTTTCAAGATCTGCCAAAATCTCATCAATCCTTGATTTACTTAGATGTGGATATTGGTTTGATAAATAGTTATCAAGAGATGTATTATGGTCAATCTCTTTTAATATAAATCTTAAATCCTTTAAAAAGGCCTTATCGTCTTCTACATCAATCTTAAATTGGGAATTTATTGCAACAGAGAGCTCTAAAAGGTCTATAGATTCCATGTTTAAGTCTCTAATTAGATATGTTTCTCTATCTATTTCTTGTTCATCAATATCCATTATATCTGCTATAATCTTTTTTAAAACATCTAAAATATCCATTATCGACTTCACCTCCTAAAATCTCTTTGAAGAAAAAAATCCTCTATCTATAACCACTTCATTTGCATTAAAACACTTCCCATCATCATGCAAAAAGAAATCCACTTTTTTAGCAACTTCAGATGGTTCAATTAAAAAATCTTGTAGAAGATCATTTTTATCCTGCACAAAACTCAATGCTCGTCCTGAGTTTATATATCCAAATCTCAATATAACACTTGTTATACCTCTGTTACCCATCTCAATACCAATACTCTTATAAATATTTTCCACTGCTGATTTTGATGATGAATATAGACTCTGTCCTTTGTTAGGATACATAACTGCTGTGGAAGATAAATACAAAAGTCTACCTTTTCTTTTTGTCAACATCTTTCTAACTATATACTTCAAAAAAATTGCCCTATTGATTATATTTGCTGTATAATAGTCAACTATGTGTTTATCTTTTAAAGATGCAAACAATTCTTCTAGGTTGTTGTGAGCAAGGTCAACAACATATTTTATATATGAAATATCATTTAAAACATTTTGTAGTGAAGACAAAACTTCAAAGTCTAGGTGGACAATATCAAAATTTACCTCTGTATCTTTTATTAAATCAAGAAGTCTTTTTTTTGAATCTTCTGATCTATATGTTGCAATTATAAAATTTGTTTTTCTATTTAACAATAATTTAATAAATTCAACACCTATATCACAACCTGCACCAATGATTAGATAACTATTTTCCATAATTATAAAAAACCTTTCCTTTTGAAACTATCTTATCATTATCAAAAAGCTTACAACTAATGTAATTTTCTTTAAAATTGATTTGAAACTCATATTCTCCTGGAGAGATAAACTTTATGAATTTAAAATTCTTAACAGTAAGATCTTGTAATAGACAGTTTAAGATTTTTTGAATCTCTTTTAAAAAATAGCTTAAAATCATACTACCAGGCACAACTGGTATTCCAGGAAAATGTTTTTCAAATATCTCTTCATTGGGATCAAAAAAAAAGTATCCTCTATAATGTCTATTCATAAACTATCTCAAGTCCCAAATCATTTATCATTTTTAGATCATCATCAATTTCTCTTCCCTGTGTAGTAAGGTAGTTTCCAATCATTATTCCATTTGCACCAGCAAAAAATATCCATGACTGCATATCTCTAAGACACACCTCTCTCCCACCACAAATAGTAATATTTTTATCTGGATTTAAAAATCTAAAAAGAGCTATACATACCAAGGCTTCAATAGGTGGGATTAAGGGCATATTTTCAAGTTTAGTGCCTTTAATTGGATTTAAAAAATTTATTGGTATTGAATCTACCTCAAGTTCATTTAAAAGTAGTGCAAGCTCTATCCTGTGTGAAAAATCTTCTCCAAGCCCCATTATCCCCCCACTACAAACTTCCATTCCTGCCTTTTTTGCAACCTCTATTGTTTCAATATCCTCTTCATACTCATGTGTGGTGCAGATATTTTTGAAAAATGATTTAGATGTTTCTAAATTGTGATGATATCTGGTAATTCCTGCTTCCCTTAAATTCCTTGCATAATCTAAATCCAATAGACCCAACGATGCACACAATTTAATACTACTTTTATTTTTGATCTCCAGTGCAGCTTCACAAATAATATCAATGTCTTTTTTTGAAAGCTTCTTTCCACTAGTTACAAATGAAAAATGAGTTGCTCCTTTTTCTGCCAAATCTAACGCCCTTTTTACAAGCTCCTCTTTTTCTAACAAAGGATATACTTTCACTCCAGTATTGTGAAACTTTGACTGGGCACAAAACTTACAGTCTTCAGAACAAAGACCAGACTTTGCATTTATAATGGAACACGCAAAAATTTTATTTCCCTTAAAAGTCTCCCGTATCTTGTTAGCCCCCCACAAGATATCATACCACTTACATTGTTGTAAGATTGAATCTATTTCCTGAGATTCTACTGATTCACCTCTCACCACTTTTTTTACAATATCTTTAATCATGATCTCTATCTCCTAATATAAATTTGTCTGTTCATAAAACGATTTATGATAAATGTCAATCACATAAAAATATTACTTAACTATCAATCGTTTATTAAATAAATTTAATATGTTATAGTAGAGATTTAGAGAAAAAAATTTTCCCATCATATTAACTAAAATATTATGAAACACAACCTATGTTGGTTTTCAAAGAAACTTATCCAATTACAAAGAATAGGAGGTGTAAATAATTAAAAAAAGAGCGGCGAGTTAAAGGGGGGCTGGTGTCGCCGCTCTTATATATGGAGAGTAAGGGCCTGGCACAATTATTTAATATTCATACCTGATCCCTATATAAAAAGATCGACCAGGCATGGGATACCCTTTTACAAAGCTATAATCTTTATCTAGCAGATTTCTAATTTCTCCTTTTATAGAAAGACTCCCAAATCTTCCAATATCAGTTAATTTTTTTCCAACTGTGAGATTTGCCACTCTAAAGCCTCCTTTTTTTATTACAGGGACAGGCCATCCAGATTCCCAGTCGTCTATCCACTGATTTCCATGGTATTCAAAATTTAAATTAGACCAAAAACCTTTTTTATCAGATACATATAATCCGTAGCTGGCGGTCAATCTTTCAGTATATTTTAGGTCATCATGGGTTTCTTCGTCTTTTCTATCTATAAGATATACAATATTTCCATAGGTCTTAATTTTATAGGATAAATCAAAGAATTTACCCACATTAAAGGAAAGATTTGCCTCCAGACCCTGGATTTTTGCCTCTCCATAATTTTCATAAGTGACTATTTGATTCACATAATCTGATTTTGTCACAATTCTATCTTTAAAATGGGTGTAAAAATATCCCACGGATGTATCTAGATATTCAAAAGATGCATCTACACCACCTTCTGCTGTCCAGCTTCTTTCTGGGTCCAGATCTGAATTCCCTCTATAGTGTCTGCCCCCAAAATAATAATCTCATGCAAGTTCTTTTGCACTAGGCATCCTATAGCCCTGGGCATAATTTGCCCTGACTCTAATATTATCATTAATAAGATATATCGCCCCTATAGTTGGACATATATGTGTTTTGTCTTTATCATGTCCTTCCCTTTTTTTTAAAAATTATTGTTTACAAAAAAAATCCCTGAAATCCTTTATACGAGTTGGATTTCAGGGATTTCCCGTTTTTATCCCCAAAATTATACATAGTTCTTAAGTCCCTTGCTCCGAGAGACTTAAAATCTCTTTCCAGGCAGGTCTTCTGACTCTAAGGATCATCCTACTTGCCCTGTTGAATAACCCCTTTTCTCAGGAAATCCAACAAGGGTCGCCCTTTTATTATTCAACAGGGCAGGCCCTGTTGAATATAGTTCCCTTCTGGGGGGTTCAACAGGACAAGGCCCCGT
>JAMOPG010000205.1 GCA_027064715.1 Desulfobacterales bacterium | reverse complement strand
TAAATGAAGCAAGTGATCACTTACTTTAATCTCAAAATAATGTCAATGATTTTTTTTCCTTTGCCTAAAGTTAACACATTTGAATGAAAGTTGAGGGTGAGTAAATAATGTGTAATAACTTGCAAATGTTGGATAAAATCTCTCCAACAACAAAAAAAGGGTTATGGAGAAAATCTCCATAACCCTTTGATTTTTCTTTATGGAGCCGAGGGGAATTGAACCCCTGACCTCTTGAATGCCATTCAAGCGCTCTCCCAACTGAGCTACGGCCCCATAGCTGAGTAAATAAATCTTACCCATTTTTGGCCCTATGTCAACCTAAATTTTTTCAATCCCAACATGGCTTATAAAAATGTTTGAATTCTTTTTATAAAAGGTTTATAAAGACCTCTGGTAAAAATGGAGAAAAATTATGCTTGAGCTTCTTAGGATAAAAAACTTTGCTCTAATTGAGAGTGCTGAGCTTGAATTTAGTGAAGGTCTAAATGTGATCACTGGAGAAAGTGGGGCAGGAAAGTCTATTATACTCAAATCTTTAGATTTTTTATTTGGACAAAACATACCCCTTGCCCAAATAGGACGCAATGATGAACCCACCTATGTAGAAGCAATGTTTTTATTAGAAAATGAAGAGATCATTTTAAAAAGAGAAATATCAAATATCACAAAAAGAAGCAGGATTTACATAAATGATAGGTTAGGTTCAAAAAATAAAATAAATGAATTAAAACAAAAGCTCATTATATATACAAGTCAATATGAACAACAAAAGCTAACCAGACCTGAATACCATACATCAATTTTGGATAATTTTATCCCACAGGAAATCTTACAAAAAAAACATAAAATACTTAACCAATTAAAACAGATCAAAAACAGAATCAAAGAAATTGAAGAAAGTCTTACAAATCTTAAGTCAAAAAAAGATCTTCATGAATATCAAATAAAAGAGATAGAAAAGATTAATCCTCAGCCAGGTGAAGATGAAAAATTGTTAAATAAAAGAGAAGAGCTAAAAAAAACAGCAAAAATTAGTGAAGAGATAGAAAAAGGTCTTGTTATTTTGAATTCTGAACAATGCTCATTGCAGGATCTTGTGAATGATCTATATAAAACAATAGAAAATATTGCCCAGGTTGATGAAAATTTTTTAGATCTATTAGATAAGATGGAGGTAATTAGAGAACTTACTTCTGAAATTAACTCTCGGTTAATAAGTTATCCTGTTAGTATTGATCAAATCAAAGAGCTTGAACAAATAGAGGAAAGACTATTTGAAATTGAGCAACTAAAAAAGAGATTAAATAAATCCCTTGATGAAATACTTACCATGAAGGATGAGTTGGCAAGAGACATATCAAAAATTGATGAGTTAAATCTTGAGCTCAAAAATCTTCTAGATCAAAAAAAGGATATTGAGCTGGAACTAAAAAAGATAATCTGGAAGCTCAATAGCAAAAGGGTCACTATTGCAGATAATTTATCCAAAAGGCTAAAAAAGGAGCTATTAGACCTTGGTTTTGAAAAAGGGATTGACATAAGCTTTAATTTTTTTGAACACCCATTAGAAGAAGATATTACAGAAAAAAGGGCAAAGATCATATTGCGCCCAAATCTAGGCCATGATTTTCAGCCTTTAGATAGGATAGCTTCAGGGGGAGAATTATCAAGGATCTTTTTGGCACTTATATCCATATCAGCAAATGAGGAACTTCCTACATTAATATTTGACGAAGTGGATGCAGGTATTGGTGGAATCACTTTGACAAAGGTTGGGAAAAAGCTACAAAAATTAGCTGAAAAACATCAAATAATCTTAATTACCCACTGGCCACAGCTTGCATCCTTGGCAAATACACATTTTAGGGTAAAAAAAGAAATAATTGGAGAAACTACAAGGACCATTTGTAAAAGGCTTGATGGTGAAGAGATAAAAGAAGAGTTGTCACGCATGGCTGGAGGTGGAAGCCACGGAGAGGCACTTGCGAGAGAACTATTAGAGGAGAACGCATGATTAAAAATATTGAGTGCATAGATTTAGAGGTAACTGAAATTATATCATTGCATAAAAATTTTTACAAACTTAGACTAACTCCTCCAAAATGGGATTGGAATGTGGGACAATTTGTAATGATAAGACCCAATGATTGGGGCTTTGATCCTTTTTTGCCAAGGCCATTTTCCATATCCCAGCTGGATGATGAAAAATTAGAGATTTTTTTTCAGGTAGTGGGAAGAGGCACCTATCTTCTGTCACACCTAAAACCAAAAAATAAGGTAAAGGTCTGGGGCCCCCTTGGAAAAGGTTTTAAGATCAATCTCAATCTTCCCATCTTAATCATTGCTGGAGGAATGGGAATTGCTCCATTTGTGGGATTTATAAAAAATCATCCCAATCCAGAAAAGATTGAAGTCATATTTGGTCACAGGATGCCCCTTTCATGTTATCCCATATCAGAATTTCCCAAACAGATCCTTATCTGGACTATTGAGGATAAGAATGAAAAAGATCTAGAGAAATTGAAAAGAGCAATAAAGGTAAAAATTGAAGGTTATTCTTCAGATGGCCAGATACTTGCGTGCGGACCACTTCCATTTTTAAAGATGATTTTTAGTGAATGCTATACCAAAAGGACCCATGTTCAATTCTCTCTAGAAAGGCCCATGGCTTGCGGAATAGGCGCTTGCCTTAGTTGTGTAATTCCCTCCCCACATGGAGAAAATTTTAAGGTCTGTATGGATGGACCAGTATTTTTGTGCGAAGATCTTTCTATTTTGTTTAAACAACAACCTTTAATCATGCCATAAAATCAACAAAATTTATAAGGAATTATCATGGACCTGTCAGTTAAGATTGGAAATCTTTTTTTAAAAAATCCCATTTTAACTGCTTCAGGCACCTTTGGTTATGGAATAGAATATTCACCTTTTGGAGATCTAAAGACATTAGGTGGGATAATTGTTAAAGGGCTTTCTTTAAAACCTAGAACAGGCAATCCTGGTGTAAGGATATGTGAGACTCCTTGTGGGATGTTAAATGCAATAGGGCTTGAAAACATTGGTGTTGAAAGATTTATAAGGGAAAAGCTACCCTATCTTCCATGGAGAGATACTGCAATAATTGCAAATTTATATGGAGAAGATATATCAGAATTTGAAGAATTGACCAAGATAGTTGCTAGTAGAGAGGAAATCGCTGGGCTAGAAGTAAATATTTCATGTCCAAATGTAAAAAAAGGAGGAATCTTATTTGGACAAGATGCAAAAGCTGCTGCAAAAGTATGTGAAGCTGTAAAGAAAAACGCCAAAGACAAAACTGTTATTATAAAATTAAGCCCTAGTGTTCAAGATATAACACACATTGCAAAAACAGTGGAAAAGGCAGGGGCAGACGCAGTCTCCCTTATAAATACCATTCCTGCCATGGCAGTGGACATCTATTCAAGGACACCAAAACTAACTAATGTAATTGGTGGACTTTCTGGACCTGCAATAAAACCCATAGCACTTAAAATGGTTTTTGATGTGGCTCAAAGTATAGATATCCCAGTTATTGGTATGGGGGGAATTAGCAATGTAGAAGATGTATTTGAATTTATCTTGGTTGGGGCACATGCAGTACAGATTGGGTCAGCTAATTTTACAAATCCAAAAGTGTCCTTTGAAATAGTTAATAAATTAGAAGATATTGCAAAAAGATTAAATATAAATAAAATATCGGATTTTAGGGGCACTTTAAAAAGACCAATTAAAGATCAATAATGAAAAATAGAAATTTAACAACAAAAAAGATAGTTATCAAAGGTAGGGTGCAGGGTGTTGGTTTTAGACCATTTGTATATAAGACAGCTCATAAATATAGTTTTAATGGTTATAAATATAATTTAAATGGTTATGTACTAAATGATTCAAATGGAGTTGAAATAGTTGTTCGTAGAAAATTTCACAATGGGTTAATTCATTCCTTAATCTCCATTGCATTAAAACTTTCCAAGGACACAAGGCAAAAAAACATAGCCTTAAGTGGAGAGATATTTCAGAACAAGACATTAATGTATAAGGGGGTCTTTCAGCTAAAGCAGGCTGGGCTTATACCTATTACCAATATACGCATGCATCCAAATGATGAGAACCTCTCTTTAGGCCAGGTATTTTATGTTGCCAACAAGATTTTGTAATGATATATTATTGACTAGGTTTTTATTATTGTGTAAATATAGAGTCAATACAATTTTCCTAAAAAAGGAGGAAGTAATATGAAATCACAAAGTTCCAAATCCACAATCACCTATTTTATTGTTATCTTTTTAGTAGGTTTTGCATTATTTTTGCTATCTAGGCTCTTTTATAAAAACATTATTCTAGAATCAGCTCTCTTCCTTATAACATTCATCTTGTTATTAGTTAATGTCTCTAAACAAAACTCATCTCTCCAAGCACTCTTAGATGAGGTCCAAAGTTTAATGACCACAATGTCGTTTAACTTAAATACATCTAAGATTAAAGATCCTTTAGTTGTGTCAATTGCACAAGCTATAAATAACTTTTTAGATACCATATATAATAAATACCTATGGCGTGCATTAGTGCTTGAGCATATGCCAATATGTTTAATAATAGCTGATAAAGATACTAGAATACTCTATGTAAATCAAGAAATTATAGACTTTGTTGAACAAGATGGAAAACCAGAAGATTATATAGGTATGACTGTTGCTGAGTTTTTCTATGGAGATCCAAACCGTGAAACTGTAACTGGTAGGGCATATAAAGAACAGAGAAAGATAGTAGGAGTTAGAGTTGAAGTCACAGGAAGAAAAGGACGAAAGCTCTTTACTGAAATCAATGCAGCTCCATTTTATGATTTACAGGGCAATCTCATAGGTTCATTTGCTATATTTTCAGACTTGTCAGAATTAAAAGAAGAACAAGAAAAGGTTCTTAAACAAGCAGAGACATTGAAAAAAGCCATTGAAGAGACATCTGAACTATCTAACAACCTCTTACACGTCAACAATGACCTTTTATCCGTGATTGGAGAAGTGAATGAATCCATGGATAATTTAAGGTCTAGAACAGATGAAGTTGCCACTGCAATGGAACAGATGAATTCCACAGTTTTGGAGGTATCAAAAAATGCTGCCAATGCAGCAGAGGCAGCAGAAAATACCAGTAAAAAGGCAATGGAAGGAGCTGATGCCTTAACCACAGCAATAGAAAATTTAAGAAAGGTTCAAGAGCGGGCATTAGATCTACAAAAAGATATGGAAGAGATGGAAAAACAGGCAGAAGGTATTGGCGAGATAATCAATACCATATCAGATATAGCAGATCAAACTAACCTTTTGGCCTTAAATGCTGCGATTGAGGCTGCTAGGGCAGGTGATGCTGGAAGGGGATTTGCTGTTGTTGCTGATGAGGTGAGAAAACTGGCAGAAAAGACCATGAGTGCAACAAAGGATGTGGAACAATATATTCACGCAATACAACAAAGTGCAAAAAACAACATGAATCACACCAAACATGTAGCTGAGGCAATTGTAAAAAATATGTCTCTTGTTGAGGAAACTGGAACTCTTTTGCAGGAGATGGTCAAGATGTCCAATACTTCAATGGATCAGATAAGGTCCATTGCCACTGCTGCAGAAGAACAATCAGCAGCATCTGAACAGATCACAAGATCCACCGAAGAAGTAAACAATATTTCTCAGGCAACAAAGGAAATCATGGAAAGGACAGCTACATTAAGTAACCATCTCGCAGAACTTATTGAGCAATTAAATACTACAATAGAAAATATGAAAGGATAAGATAAATAAATCAGGGGGACTCCTCCCCCTTTTTATTTTAATCCTTTGTTTTTCATTATAGTTATAACCAACCTATCTGTATCAGTGTATGAATTAGAACACAAAAATTCCAGATTCTTTAATGTATCATCAATATCTTTTCCGCATATTCCTTCATTTATAAACAATTTCTTACCCTTAAGACTTAAGTAAACACATTGCATAGCAGCATGGGTGGCTATTAATAATTTAATGGAGCAACCTGGCTTTGCCCCATCACATAGGATTCCAAACATATTCACAACAAGCATCTCAACTGCATTTAAGATCACATCTTTATCTTTGGTATATAGATAAGTTATCCCTGCTGTGGCTCCTCCACCAGCAGATAAACCACAACTGCAGATTGGGGTTATCCTGCCCATGTGAGATTTTAGTTTTGATGTAAATAAATGACTGAGGGCTATTGCCCTTAAAAACTCCTCTTCTGGCGTTTTTAATATATTGTGCACAGTCCATATGGGTAGAGTTGCCACCAATCCATTATTCCCACTTCCAGCAGAACTCATAGCTGGATAAGCTGCGCCTGCCATCCTTGCATCTATTGCAGCACATACATTTTTTTGAACTTCTTCTAGAATTGAAGTCCCTATTTGTTCTTTTTCAAGATCCTCAAAACATGCATAAATACCATAACCAAGGACTTCTTTTTGCCCTTTTTCCATAAGCTGAAGATTCATTAAAACACCTTTTTTTAAAAACTCAAAGTCCTCATCATCTAACTCATAGATCAGATCTATCAAATCTTCGCATGGTGTTTTTTTCATCCATCTTGTGATCTCATCTACATCAATTTTTTTCTTCATTTCTTTATTATTATTTTTCTTTTCAAAAGCTATATTTTCACCATTTAGTTTCAATGAAACCAAATTATTATGATAATCTTTTATAATGGCCTCTGAAACATCTTTATTACTAAAAATTTTTGCACAGACAAATATCCCTTTTTTCGAAAAATCTATATCTATCTGAACACGCTGTTTTGCAATAAATTTCTTCACTGTATCAATATGGTCTGAACTTATATTTGAAAATACTTCTAGATCCTTTTTTGGATCTCCAAACATTGCCCCTATTGCAGCAGCATAATGTATCCCAGTGAGATCTGTACCAGGTAAAAATACTCCCATCCCATTTTTAAAGATACCCGGCGAGAGTATCAATTCTATCTTTTCTATGTTTTTATGTGGAAGGATTGAACCTGCATAGGCACATGCCAAGGCAACACAAACAGGCTCTGTACAGCCAAGGGCTGGTGCAACCTCACTCCTCAAAAATTCTTTTATCCCAATCATAAAATTCCCCCAATTTTTCTCTTGTTATCACAACTCAGTTTCTATACCATTAGATCTCGCTTTTCAATGGATATTTCTTTATACTATCAATGGTCTTATGGAAAAACCTATATTACTTTTTTTAGACAAAAAATCCCACAAATATTCCATAAATTCTTTACTTGGGGCAATTGAAAGCAAAAATTATTTAGATAAAATAAAAATAGAACTTACACAAGACCTCTTAACTTCTATCTCCAAAGCATATTCAAGGTATAAAAAGATCATAGTATGTATCTCTTTTTTCACATCAGAGGTGCAGGAGATCGCAAACCTTGTTAAAAACATCAGATCTAACTATCCAAAAACCATTTTGATTGCAGGGGGGCCACATCCAAGTGGAGATCCAAGAGCCACTTTAAAGATGGGCTTTCACATTGTTGTTAAGGGTGAAGGAGAACAGATCATCTTAAAGATTATTGATTGGGCCTTAGATAACACGGCCCTTGATGAAATTCCCTCAATATTTTTTTATCAGGGCACAAAATTAATCGCCACAAAAAAAGACAAATGGATCAATTTGGATGAATATAATCCCTTTAGCCCTACTTTTAAAAGATTTGGACCCATAGAAATAACAAGGGGTTGTCCCTTTGGATGCTTTTTTTGTGAAACTAGCTATATTTTTGGGAAAAATGTAAGACACAGATCAATTGAAAATATCATATCTCTTGTACAAACCCTTTTTAAAAGGGGGATGACGGATATCAGGTTTATTACACCAAATGCATTTTCCTATGGTTCCATTGATGGAAAGGAACTAAATTTATCAAAATTAGAACAACTTTTAAAAGAGATAAGAAAGGTCATAAAAAACAATGGAAGGATCTTTTTTGGTAGTTTTCCATCAGAAGTAAGGCCAGAGCATGTGACAGAAGACACAGTTGCTCTTATAAAAAGATACGCCAACAACGACAATCTGGTTATTGGTTGTCAGTCAGGAAGTGAAAGGATATTAGAAAAATGCAGAAGAGGACATTCAGTGGATCATGTAATAAAAGCTGTGGACATATGTAAAAAATTTAATATAATACCAAAAGTAGATTTTATTTTTGGATTGCCAGGAGAAGAACAAAAGGATATAGAAGAAAGTATAAAGGTGATGAAGGAATTGATAAAAAAAGGGGCAAAGATACATGCTCATACATTTATCCCGCTACCTGGAACACCTTTTGCGGATAGGAAAACTTCTGATATATCAAAATATTATCCTTTTATAAACAAGGCATTAGCAAAAGGTAAACTCTTTGGTGAATTTGAAAGACAAAAACAACTAGCAGAAAATATTATGAAAAATAAAGGTAGTTATAATGAATAGTGAGTTTGTAGGATGCTGCCTTAGTATGATCTCCAAATCTGATTTAATATTAAAAAAAGACAGACAGACAAATTAACATATAAAGAATTTGAGCACATAAAAACCACATATGTAGGGGTAAAACTCTTTGAAAACCCAAAGTCAGAGACAGAAGAAATAGCTGGTTTGATAGCTCTTGAACACCACGAAAGATGGGATGGCGCAGGGTCCCCTAAAGGAAAAAAGGAAGAGATTTCTATTTGGGGAAGAATAGCTGCCCTTGCAGATGTATATGATGCCCTAAGTTCTGCTAGATGTTACAAAGATCCATGGCCTGAAGAAGATGTAATATCAGAACTAAAAAGGCAAAAGGGAAAACAGTTTCACCCACTTAGTTTATCTGTTTATTGAAAATTTAGAATTAATTAATATACATGGCAAAAATGAGGTATTTAAATGAACATCTCTAAATTTAATTTTAAAGAAGCGGTATCTATTTTAGAAAATAAAAATTTTTCTTACCTAAATGATTATTTAAGCATGTTTTCTTCATGGTATGGAGGCATAATAACAGACCCTAGACTTATGCTTGTACCCATTGATGATCATTTAGTACACAGAGGAGATGGTGTCTTTGAAGCATTTAAATGTGTAAATGGAAATATATATCAACTTGATCAACATCTAAAAAGGCTTGAAAACTCCCTGGCAAAAATAAGATTAACTCCTCCTTATCCTATAAAAGAGATCAGAGACATAATTATTGCCACAATAAAGGCTGGTGGGGAAAAAGATTGTGTTATTAGACTCTATATATCAAGGGGTCCTGGAGATTTTTCACCTAAACCAGGAAAAACAATAGGTTCCCAATTATATATTGTGGTCACAAAACACCATCCAGTTGAACAAAGAAAAATAGAGCAAGGTTGCTCCCTAAAACTCAGCAAAATCCCCCTTAAAGGAGCCTTTTTTGCTACAGTAAAGTCATGTAATTATTTGCCCAATGTACTGATGAAAAGTGAGTGTGAGAGGCAAGGGTGTGATTATGTTGTAAATGTCATGGAAGGAGGGAAAATAGGAGAAGGGGCAACTGAAAATTTTGGAATAATAACCAGAAAAGACGAATTTCTTATACCTCCTTTTGATCAAATCTTAAAGGGCACAACAGTCTTGCGTGCCATGGAATTTGCCAAAGAATTAGTAAAATCTAAAATATTAAAAGATGCAAAACAGCAAGACCTTTATATATCAGATCTTTTAAAAGCAAAAGAGATATTAGTGTTTTCAACAACCATTGATGTGTTGGCTATAACTGAATTTGAAGAGATAAAAGTTGGAGACGGAAGACCTGGGAAATTTTTTGATTTGTTCAGAAAATTCTTTGAAAAGGATACCAGTGAAAATAAAGAGCAACTAACACCTGTATGGTAAATTTATAATAAAAAAGACGCACCAAAGAGTGCGCCTTTTTTAGCCAGTCCTTTAAACAACTCGATCTTTCAAAATAGAATGTACCTTTTTATGAAATTGCCTTACCCTTTCTCTATAAGATTCACCAATCTCTCTTGCAAATCTCTCTTCCACATCCCGCTCATCTTTAATCCCAGGAGAATCGAGATTATCCGCATAGGCAATGATTATCTCTTCTTTTGTCTCAGGCACATAGTCCTTTAAAGGTAGAGGTAGACCTTGAGCCAAGATATCCTCTTTGGTTATACCCACTCCAATATGCCTCTCGCATATCCTTGCGTAAATCTCATATCCCAGTTCCCTTAAAATCTTACCACCCTCTACCCCATGAAGTATAGCATCTTTGGTACCAGGAGGATATTTAAATCTCCCAATGTCATGCAATAATGCCCCAATACTCAATATATGTTTGTCTATATCTTCTAAATGTTTTGTTAACGATAGGGCAATGTTCCTAACATTTTGAGAGTGCGTAAAAACCTTTCTAAATGCTTCTTCTGTTGGGGCATATTTTTTTAAAAGTTCAATGGCATCTATTTCTGTACAAATCTTCATAACTTTATCTTGCTATCATTGCCCTTAATGTGTCAGCACATACTTCACAATTTTTCACAGTATCATTTAAGCATCCCACAAAATGGATAAGTTGATATATATCTTTAAAATCCATATCTGAATTATATATTTCTGCCACCAGTTGTCTTTGCATTTTCCAAATTTTTTGTCTTTCCGTTCTTATCCTTCTGTATTTTTCTTTACAACCCAATCTATCTATATGATCACCATGTACAAGACCTATTGTGGCATGAAGTGCTGGACCAAGTAGCTCCACTGTATAGATTACCTCCTCCACTAGATCCACAAACGGCCTTTGTTTTTCTTCTTGAATCATAACCCTTCTCATGCCCAACCAGTGAAGGGCCTCTTGGGCATAATCCAAGATATTATCCTGACTCCTTGTATAATTTAAAAAAAGTGTTTTATCCACTGGCATAAAAAGACGTCTAGGTAAATGATTCCTTATATTTCTTTTAATCTTGTCAGCATGATCTTCTATTGCATCCACCTCAGCAGTGATTTCTTTAAACTCCCTGCACACCCCTGATCCAGAAATGTAACATTCCAATGCCTCTCTTATCAACACAATACCTTCCATGATCTTATCATAATGTTCCACAAGACCTTCCATAGGTGAGCGAGGGGTAATCAAACCAAAAAAAGGCAACTTTTTTAACATAATTCTATATCTCCTTCTACTTTGTTAGTATAAATTTTTGTTCATCGCAGTAAAAATAAAATTATATCTCAAATTGAATTTTTTTCAACCAAATTTTTTATAACAATGTCCATCTCATAAGTTGAAATATAAAAATACTGGTAAATGCAGCTATGGGAACAGTTAATACCCAGTAGATTACAATCTTTATCAATACTCCAAAATCCACAGCACTAAATCCCCTGGCAATCCCAACTCCCACAACCCCGCCAACAGCAGAATGGGTTGTTGATACTGGCATACCCAAATTAGATGCCACAAGCACTGTAGTAGCAGCACCAAAATCTACAGAAAATCCACGGGTATTGGTGAGTGTTGTAATCTTTTCGCCAACAGTTGCTATAACATTTTTCCCAAATAGCATAATACCTGTGGCAATACCCAGACCACCAAGTGCGAGAAAAAATATAGGTATTTCAACTTTTGGCGGTAGAGCATGATACTTTGCAATTGAATAAACAGCTACAACAGGCCCAATTGCATTGGCAACATCATTTGCACCCTGAGACATTGCAACATAACATGAAGTTCCTATTTGTATTTTTCTGAATGTTTCTTCTACTGCTTGTGCTCCTTCCTCAAATTTTTTTATAAATCTTTTTACCCAGATTCTACTAAGAAAATATATGATTCCACCGATTATTATAACCATTGAGATGCTCACACAAAAAGGAAGTCCTAACTTCTTGCCAAACGGTGTTTTATAAAAAAAAGATAACATCACCAATGCACACGTTATCACTATCCATATTGGAACCCAAAATATGGCCTGTTTATCAAAATCCTTTCTCATAAGTATATTTCGTCTAATCAATGTAAAAACTATAAACGAAATAGTAGCAGCAAAAAAAGGTGATATTATCCATGATAATACAACATTCCCCAGAACCTTCCAATTTACCACATGAGGTCCACCTGCAACTAATCCAAAACCTAAGATACTGCCAATTATGGAATGAGTAGATGATACTGGAAGGGCAGTTACAGTTGCAATAAAAACCCATAATGCTGCAGACAAAAGAGACGCAAACATTCCAATCATTATAAGCCTTGGATCACTGATATATTGAGGATTAATAATTCCTTTACTAATAGTAGCTGTTACATGGGCCCCAAAAAAAACAGCTCCTATAAAATTCAAGATGCCTGCTATATATATTGCCTGTTTAACAGTTATTGCCCGGGCACCAACAGCTGATGCCATGGCATTGGCAACATCATTTGCACCTAAATTAAATGCCATTAAAAAACCAGCTATCACAGAAAGTATAAGAAATATCTCAAACATGCCCATTAATTTATACTCCTTGTTCCATTTATTTCCCCCACAAATGGACTTATTTCACTATTTTTTATAAAAACTTTTTCCAATACTTTCCACCACCTGGTGGACATCCCCTAAACATCACCTGCCTTTAGGATTTAGCTCAGCACACCTACATTTTCCTCTTGCTTTTTCTACCTTAATCTTTTCCAATATGGAAGATTTACCATGATGCTTTCTAACATCTTCTATTATGTCTTTATCAGTGTAACCAAAACAAAAACAAATGGTTTTCGCCTCCATAAATCACCCTTCCTTGTTTTATAAGCCTAATTTTTTCATAAAATCCTCATCTGCAATATTTTCTTCTGTCTTTTTATCACATTGTAATTTATTTTTATTTTCCAAGAGTTCATCCACATCTACACAATCTGTTTGTTTAGGTTTTGGTGTTCTTTCCATTACAAATTCCACTTTTTCAAATGTGGTCTCTAAATAAAATAAGTTATTCCCTTGGGTTCTAAACTCAACCCTCATAAATTGTGGTTTATCTATCTCTGTTTCTAAAGAAATTCTCATGGACTGAGTCAGGGTAACCATCCTGGGCTGATTTTGAGTTACTGATAGACCCAATTCCTTTCTTAAGTTAATCTGAAACTGACCAATACATTGATTTAAAAGTTCTCCTATTGTATCAGCAACCTCTGGGGATGTATGGTTATTAGTAAGTTCACTTTCAGGGATGCCCATATTCACATTGAATTTTTTATAAATCTCTAAAGCAGTATTAGCCTTAAAATTCATTGCAACAAGACCCGTAAATCCACCTTCAAAAAGAACAAAACATCCAATATCAGGCCTAAGACAGGTTTTGTTGGTTCTGATAAAAGTTTTAGGATAGGTAACTTGAGAACTGGTCACTGTGGATAAAGTATTTGCAATTGAATCGCATAAGATTCGCAAAACATCCTCTGTACCTTTAACAACAATTTTCTTTTTTGCTGCCATCCTAACTCTCCTCATCTATTAAATTTTGTTCCTTTTTTGCCCTGATTTGATCCCTTTGTTCCTGAAAAATAAACCTAACTATTGCATCTTGATCCCTCTCCTTTACATATTCAAATTCTATTACAGCAAGATCTTTACCCATATGTTTCTCAATCCTTACAATCTTTCCCAAAACAGAGATTAAATATAAAGGGATATGAGACAAATACAAAACAAGCTCAACTTTATCTCCTGATTGGAAACTGTGTTTATCAATTATACACTTAAGTCCACCTCCTCCCAGCTCAACAATATCAGTGGAAAACTCAAATCCCTTTTCAATTAAAGCATTGCCAATTAAACTTAGAATCTGATCTATTTTTCTATCCAGATATTGAAGGAATAGGCATAATCCTTCAGGAATCCCCATATCTTTGTAATCAAAATCACTCCTAAATAATTCATTGGAACTTATTCGAATGGATGGGGTCTTTGTATCCTTGGATACCTTTTTCACCAAGGCCCTAAGATTTGTCCTTACTCGTAAATATTGTCTTCTATCTTGTCCCATGAATAAGAGCCCCTACCTATTTTTTAAAAATTTTCTAGCATACTGGGCCTCTTTAGAATTAGGAAAATCTTTTATGAGATTTTCTAATAAAATCTTTCCTGCTTTTGTCTTTCCAAGCCTGTAAAATGCCATGCCTTCTTTTAATAGACACGCTGGATATTTATTAGATGTTTTGTAGTTATCTAACACTTTTTGATAGTTCAATATAGCCTTTGCATATTGTTTTAGATTAAAATAACACTCCCCTCTCCAAAAATAAGCATTGGATATTAATCTATGTTTTGGATATCTTTCTATAAATAGAGAAAATAGATGGGCTGCTGTATAGTATTTTTTTTGGTTAAAATTCTTAAGTCCTTGTTCATATAAACTTCGTGGAGAAACTTCTATGTTCTGTCCTTTCTCTATTTCTTTATACTCTTGTTTTTTGGTTTTGTCATGTTTTAATGGTGATCCAGTGCCCTTTTTGTTTTTTAATTTTTTCTTTTTTCCCTTTTCAGAGATTCCAAGTACCTTTTTCAGAATCAAGACATCTTCTTTTATCTTATTGATTTCATTTTTAAGGGCTATTAGTTCTTGTTTAATTGTAGCAGTAGAATTTTTCTGCCTATCAAGCTCATTTATAAAAAAATCAGTATCTCCCTCCAACTTGGCAACCTTGATCCTTAAACTTTCCACCCTTGTGGCAATATCTGCTTGTCCAGCCCGTACCTTAAAACTTGAAGAAGTCAATTTCTCATCCACATCCTGTTTTAACTTTTGTAACTGATCAGAAAACTCCTTTTTATCCTCTGCTTGAATCTGATACAGCTTATGTATCTGTTGTCTTAATACTTCCAAATCCTTATTTGTGGCACATCCAACCAGAGAAAAGATTAAGATAAATAGGCATAAATATCTCATCATAATCTAATCCGTATATTTTATTATTTTTCTTCTTCCCCAAAAAATATATAGTATTCCGCCTATTACAGGAAGAAAGGTTGCAATCAATACCCACATCATCTTATCCTGAGGGGTTGGAAAATCATTTTTAAAGATATGCCATATGGACCAGAGATTTGGAATAATAGGAATAGCCAATATTATTAACCAGATCAATATATTTAATACCATCTGCTCACTTACAATCATCTTTTCCTCTCCCTCAAAATCACAATTACAAAACCTATTAACATAGCCCCTATTCCCATGATCTGAGTATAGGAAAGAGCACCTAAAGATGGCCTATAATCACCTCTAAAATATTCAATTACAGATCTGAAAAGTCCATAACATATGAGAAAAATACCAAACAACGAGCCTTTTGCTTTAACCTTTGACTTAGAAAAAATTAAAATAAAAAATGTAACAAGTCCAGCAAATGAATGATACAATTGGGTGGGATGTAATGGGACATTTAATGGGGCCAAGGAATTAGGGTTCTTGAATGTTACTGCCCATGGCAAATTACACACTTTACCATAACAACAACCTGCCATAAAACAGCCAATACGACCCATAAATTGTCCCAAAGCCAGGGCAGGGGCAAATATGTCCAACCATATCCAAGGATCTTGTTTTTTTGATTTTAAATAAAAAATTCCAGTAATAACTCCCAAAATTGCCCCGCCAGCAAAAACAAGCCCCCCTTTCCATACCATAAATACCTCAAGAGGATGGTTTAAAAAATAGCCTAAATTATATAGTACATATAAGAGTCTGGCACCTATTATACCTGAAATTATAAGATAAAAACCAAGATCTGATACCAGTTGTGGGTCCAGGTCTTGTTTTTTTGCTTCATGAATGGCCCATACCAGACCAAGTAAAAAAGCAGAAGCAATAAAAAAACCATAGGTATATATAGTAATATTACCTATTCGAATCAGAATTGGATGCATGTGATTTCCCTTTGATTATAAACAACAAAATAAATATCCCACCAACAGATATCGCCATGTCTGCAAAATTAAATGCAGGCCAATGATACTCTTTTATATATACATCAATAAAATCTGTAACCTCCCCAAAAATAATCCTATCAATCAAATTCCCTATTGCCCCGCCCAATATCATCCCTAAAGAGATACAATAAAATCTACCCCTCTTTTTTTCACTAAAAATCAAATATCCTATGAATATCACTGCTACTATAGAAATAATAATTAACCCAATAGATGATGTGCCAGCCTGCGAATTGAATATACCAAAAGCAATCCCCCTATTTTTTATGTGGACCAGGTTTAAAAAACCAGGAATTATTATTACACTATGATATAATGAAATACTCTTTTTTATTAAATATTTTGTAACCTGGTCCAAAAATACAACAAAAAAGGCAACAAAATAGCCAAAAAAAACCGGAGAATTTAACGTTGAAGTTCTTCTAAGACCTTTGCACACCTTGGACACACATCACTATACTTTTCATATTTACCAATCTCTGTGGAATACACCCAACATCTTGGGCACTTTTCACCCTTTGCCTTTTCCACACAAATAGATACACCTTCCATTTCTTCAGACTTATATACATCTATGTCTTTTAATTCATCTATTTTAAAAAGTTTTACACTTGATACTATAAATACCTCCCTCAAAAACTCTTTAATCGGGTCTAATTTTTCATATAAATCATCAGATAAATACATATATACATCACAATCCAATGAATGTCCCACTTCTTTTGTCTGTCTTTTTAATTCAATTGCCTTTGTTACCTCTGATCTTATCTTTTTAACCAAATCCCAGAGCTCTTTTTCATCCTCATTAAGTGTCCAGTCAAAATTGGTAAACTTTAATTCAAATACACTTTCTGTAGATTTTTCAAAGGTATCTGGCAAGTTCTGATAGATCTCTTCAGCAGTAAAACTCAAGATAGGAGCCATATCCAGCAGAAGTATTTGGAGGATATAATAAATGGCACTTTGAGCAGAACGCCTTTGTTTTGACTTAGGATGGGATACATAGAGTCTTTCCTTTATTATATCCAAATAAAAAGAACTTAGATCCACAACACACATATTGTGCAGTGCATAATATACCTTATGAAAATCATATCCTTCATATGCATCCAAGATATATTTATGTCTGTCCAATATCAGAGACACTCCATATCTATCAAACGACAACATTTTATCAAATGGGATGAGATCATTTTTTGGATCAAATCCATTTAGGTTGCCGAGAATAAACCTACAAGTATTTCTTATCTTTCTGTAAGAATCTACTAGTTGAGATATAATGTTTTCAGATATCCTTATATCATCTTTATAATCCTCATAAGATGTCCACATCCTTAAGATCTCAGCTCCATATTTATCAATAATCTCCTGCGGACGAATTACATTCCCTAAAGACTTAGACATCTTTCTACCTTCACCATCAACCACATATCCGTGGGTGAGTACTGCTCTATATGGTGCTTTCCCCCTTGTCCCTACACTGGCAAGTAAAGAACTGTGAAACCATCCCCTGTGTTGATCTGACCCTTCAAGATAGAGATCTGCTGGATAGGAGAGTTCTTTTCTCTTCTCAAGCACTGCTGCAAAGCTTGTGCCTGAGTCAAACCATACATCTAATATATCTGTCTCTTTTCTAAATTCATAGGATCCGCATTTTTTACACTTAAGCCCTTTTGGCTTTATCTCTTCAATATCAGCCTCAAACCAATAATCTGCTCCCCTTTCATGGGTTTCAAACTTTTTCACAATACCTTCAACCCATGCTGGATCAAAAAAGGCCTCGCCACACTTTTCGCAAATCAAGGCAATAATTGGTACTCCCCATGATCTCTGTCTTGAGATACACCAATCTGGCCTTGAGGCAACCATATTATAAATTCTCTGTTTCCCCCATGAAGGTATCCATTTTACATCCTTTTCTATAATTTCAAGGGTTCTCTTTCTTAAGTCATTTTTCTCCATAGAGATGAACCATTGAAGAGTTGCCCTAAATATCACAGGCTTTCTACATCTCCAACAATGGGGATAAGAATGCACCACAGAGTCTTTGTATAAGAGATTCCCAACCTCTTCTAATTTTTCAATCACCTTTGGATTTGCATCAAATACATTTAGCCCCTTAAAAAATTCAACATCATCAGTAAAAACACCCTTATCATCAACTGGAGACAAGATATCAAGATTATATCTTAAACCAGTTTCATAATCCTCAGGACCATGACCTGGGGCTGTGTGAACGCAACCAGTTCCTGTTTCCAAAGTCACATAATCCGCTAAAACTATCTTTGATTCCCTGTCATAAAATGGATGACGGGCATTTAAATTTTCAAATCCTCTTCCTTTTGCCTTATAAATTACCTTGTAATCCTGCCAACCAAAGAGTTCAACACAATTTTTCAAAAGCGCCTCTGCAACCACATACTCTTCATCTTTCACCCTAACCACCACATAGTCAAAATCTGGATGAAGTGCCACCCCAGTGTTTGCTGGCAAGGTCCATGGGGTTGTTGTCCATATTACTATATAAACCTTATCCCCTATTTCAGGTATTAATTCCTTTAATTTTGGATCATTAAATGGAAATCTCACATATATGGAAGGAGATTTTTTATCATAATATTCCACTTCTGCTTCAGCAAGCGCAGTCTCACAGGATGGACACCAATATATGGGCTTTTTATTTCTTGTAACCCCTCCATTTTTCATGAAATTACAAAGCTCCATTGCAGTGGCTGCCTCATACACAGGATCCATTGTAATATAGGGTTTATCCCATGTTCCAAAAACACCTAATCTTTTAAACTCTTGCCGCTGGATATTTATATATTTATTTGCATATTCCCTACATCTTTGCCTTATCTCCAAGATAGGAACTTCCTTTTTTGAAATCTTCAACTCCTGTTCTACCTTAAGTTCAATGGGAAGTCCATGACAGTCCCATCCTGGCACAAATTCGGCCCGCTCTCCTTTTAAATTGCGATATTTAATTATTATATCTTTTAATATCTTATTCATTGCTGTGCCAAGGTGTATATTTCCATTGGCATAAGGTGGTCCATCATGTAAAACAAAAGTTTTATCACCTGCAGAAGAGTCAATCATCTTCTCATATACCTTTTTCTCCTCCCAGAATTTTAGCATCTTGGGTTCATTTTTGGGAAGATTGGCCTTCATTGGGAAACTGGTTTTTGGAAGATTCAAAGTCTCTTTATAATCCTTCATATCTCATCACCTCTTTAATTTGAGATTTTCTTGAGTATCTCCATTATAAGTTTTTTTAATCTTTCAGTTGTCTTTTTTGCAGTGTTCACAACATATTCAAAAGATGTCTCTTGCATACAGTCTGGCAAATTTTTATTAGTCAAACATGAAAGACCTAACACCTTTATCCCCATATGTCTAGCACATATGGCCTCCATTACTGTGGACATCCCCACTGCATCCGCTCCCAACCTTTTTAGTGCCCTGGTCTCAGCTGGAGTCTCTAAACTAGGACCCAATACCCCTACATACACACCTTTTTCAAGCCTCATATTTAGAAGTTCTCCACATCTAATTGCCAAATTTATTAAGTCCTTATCATATACCCTCGACATATCAGGAAACCTTTCTCCTAGCTCATCTATATTTGAACCAACTAATGGATTTTTCCCAGTAAAATTGATATGGTCTGTAATAACCATAATATTTGCTTCTTCAAAATGTGGATTAATGGCACCAGCTGCATTTGTTAAAATCAATATCTTTATCCCTAGAAGTCCCAACACCCTTACACCAAAACAAACCTCATGTGGCTCATATCCTTCATATAAATGAACCCTACCCTGTAAGATTGCCACCTTTTTCCCAAAACATGAACCTAAAACTAAAGAACCTTTATGACTTTCAACAGTTGATACTGGAAAATGAGGTATTTTTTTAAAAGGGATTTCTATATTTTTCTCGACCAGCTCCACAATATTCCCAAGGCCTGTGCCAACGACAATGCCTATCTCTGGTTTAAAATCCTTGGCCAAAGATTTGATATAATCCCTAGCCTCAACTAGATGATTAAAAATTTCTTTTGACATATGGTCTCCTTTTCCTTTAAAAGGGCTTTGTATCAACAAACTAGATTTTATATACAGGGAAAGAGATGGACATTGCAACCCTTTTTGGTCTCATAGTTGGATTTTCCCTGTTAATTGGGGCAATTATAATAGGGGGCCAGTACAATGTATTTATCAATATTCCAGGGTTAATGATTGTCGTGGGAGGGACCTTTGCAGCCACTTGTATTGCATTTAGAGTAAATGAAATCATTAATGCCTTTAAGGCTGCTTTTCAGATTTTTGTCACTAGAAAACTAACAGCAAATGAAGTAGTAAATTTAATGGTAAAGATTGCTGATATTTCAAGAAGAGAGGGAATGCTTGCCCTGGAAAATATTGAGACTGACAATAATGTCTTAAAAAAGACGTGCCAGCTAATTGCTGATAATGCAGATAATGATCTGATTGAAGAGACGTTGGCCATTGAAATTGCTTCTTTAAAGCAGAGGCACTTTATGGTCCAAGAGGTATTTAGAGCAATGGCAAATTATGCCCCTGCCTTTGGGATGGTGGGAACCCTTATAGGACTTGTCCAGATGCTTGCCACACTAAATGATCCCAACTCATTGGGTCCAGCAATGGCTGTAGCTGTGCTCACAACATTGTATGGTAGTGTGTTATCTAATCTACTCTTTCTTCCTTTTGCTGGTAAATTAAAAAGTAGAAGCGCTGAAGAGGTGTTGCATCTTCAAATAATCTTTGAAGGCGCAAAATGTATCCTTCAAAATAATAATCCAAGATTTGTTTACGAAAAGCTTTCCTCTTTTGTGCCTCCTAAAGAGAGAAACTATGAAAGAAGATAATAAATTTGGTGCCCAACTGGACGATGTTACAGAAGAAACAGAAGGAACATGGAAAACCACGTTCACAGACCTTAGTTTACTTCTGTTAACTTTTTTTGTCCTTTTGTATTCATTTTCTTCTATTAATACTATTAAGTTTAATAGTTATTTAAGTTCAGTAAAAAATGCCCTCACAGGCAGTGAAAAAGCCGATGTATCAAATACAATGACATCCACTATTGCAAATTTAAAAGACGAGGTTGGACTTCTTATGCAAGAAGTCAATCTAAAACACCAAATTATAAAAGAGCAACGCAGGATATTTTCAGACTTTAACTATTATCTCACACAAAAAGGGATAGATGGCATAGTTTCTGCGAAATTTGACAAGGGGAAGATTATAATAAATATTCCAGGTGATGTGTTATTCAAAAAAGGACAAGTTGAACTATCTAAACAAGGCAAAGAGGTCTTAAAAAGACTCAAAAGCTTCCTTTTGATCCATTCTGATGAAAAGATAAATATAGTGGGGCATACAGATGATTTGCCAGTATCAAAAGGTTCTAGATTCAAAGACAATTGGGAACTGTCTACTATGAGGGCATTATCTGTGCTCAGATATCTAAATTCATTGGGCATAGAATATGACAGACTAACTGCAACTGGCCTTGCTGATACCTGCCCCATTGTACCCAATATATCTGAAGAAAATAGGGCAAAAAATAGAAGAGTAGAAATCATTTTAGAAAAGATAATACAATGATAGATTTAAATTTAACAGAAGATATTTCATTGGTTTTTAAAGGAAAGATAGGAAAAAGAAGGTGTGTCAGGGTCTTTCATGAGAGCTTATTTTTGATAATTGAAAATTTGAAAGGGAAAAAACTTAAACTCCGACCAAAGGACTTTAATACTTATGGTGCTGCATTTTATAGACAAAAAGATGAAGATTTTTTTGTAAAAGGTGAAGTTTTAAAATGTACAGTGATTTTTAAAGGAAAGGTGGTGGTAAAAGATATAGATGCAAAAATTGTGAGAGTCACCCCTGAGATAGTTGCTTGTGAGTTTGTAAACCTGTCAAGGAAAAATGAGTATAAATTAGATGAACTTGTCTTAAAAATTCAAAAGGAACAAATATCAAAAATCAAACAAAAAAAGGATAAATAGACATGGCAGGAACTTTAAATAAGGTTATCTTAATTGGAAGATTAGGTAGAGATCCAGAGCTAAGATATACTGTCTCAGGAACTCCAGTTGTCAATTTTCCATTGGCCACCTCTGATGTATATATTGACAAAGAAGGAAATAGGCAGGAAAAAACAGAATGGCATAAAATAGTTGTATGGGGAAAACAAGCAGAAACTGTGGCCAATTATCTGGTAAAAGGTAGACTTATATATGTAGAAGGTTCTTTACAAACACGAAAATGGACAGACAGTCAAGGACAAGATAGATACACAACAGAAATAAGGGCCCAACGGGTTGTATTTTTAGATTCCCAGGCCTCTGAAGAGACAGTTGGACATCAAACTGCCAAAGATCCATTCTCAGACGATGACTTAGGTCCAGCATTTCCTTCAGAAGCAAGTGGAATTGATGAGCCACCATTTTAAAGGAGGTTGCATATAGCAACCCCCTTTAACACAATGTTATATCTCAAATAGCATCTCTAAATCTTCTCTAGTTAGAGATCTCCACTGGTCTTGACCAGGAATAATGGCTTCAGCAACACCTTTTTTCTTCTGCTGAAGTTTAAGTATCTTTTCTTCCACAGTATTTTCACAAATCAATTTATAAGAAAATACCTTTTTAGTTTGCCCTATTCTATGGGTCCTGTCAGTTGCCTGACTTTCAACTGCTGGGTTCCACCATGGATCATAATGGATAACATAATCAGCTGCTGTGAGATTAAGGCCTGTCCCCCCTGCCTTTAAAGATATCAAGAATATTGGGATATTTGGATCATTATTAAATCTCTCTACTTGTTCAAACCTGTCCTTACTTGCACCATCTAGATATGCAAATGGAATCTTGTTCATTTTAAGCCAGGAACGAATTATATGTAACATCTGGACAAACTGTGAAAATACCAAGACCTTATGTCCATCTTCTATAATTCCAGTAATTAGATCTTTAAATGCCTCAAATTTTCCAGAAGGTATATTGGTATTTATACCTGGCATATCCAGTTTTAACAATCTTGGATGACAACAAATCTGCCTCAATTTTAATAGCGCATCTAAAATGGACATCTGAGACTGAGCAAGTCCTCTTTCTTCCACTTTTTTGAGAACTTGTTCTTTGAGCCTTGTTGCAAGTGCAGCATAGAGTTCCTTTTGTTCGTCTGTCAGAGCGGCATAATAAATATGTTCCACTTTTGGAGGTAATTCTTTTACAACCTCTTTCTTGGTCCTTCTTAAGATAAAGGGTTTTACCCTGGCCTTTAGATACTCAAGTGCTTCCTTATCCCCTTCTTTTATTGGTTTTACCACACTCTTTTGAAAAACATGTTGAGATCCCAAAAATCCAGGCATCAAAAACTCAAACAAAGACCACAATTCAAATAGATTATTCTCAATAGGAGTACCTGATAGACATACCTTAAACCTGGTCTTTAATTTTCTAACTGACCTGGCAGTTATGGTATTTGGATTTTTTATGTTTTGGGCCTCATCTAATATTACAGAACTATATTCATATTTTAAAAGTTGCTCTAAATCTCTTCTAATTAGTGCATACGTAGTGAGTACTATGTCACTTTCAGGAATTTGTTTAAAAAGGGGCTCCCTATTTGCACCATAAATTATCAAGGTCTTCATATGGGGAACAAACTTTTCGATCTCCTTTTCCCAATTTGGAAGCACTGATGTAGGAACAATTATCAAATTAGGACCACTACCACCTTTTTCCTTTACATGTTGTAATAAAGCCAGGGTTTGCAATGTCTTACCAAGACCCATTTCATCAGCCAAGATTCCACCAAAACCGTATTCTCTCAAAAAGTTTAAAAAGCTCACCCCCTGCAACTGATAAGGCCGCAAGGTCGCTTTTAATCCCTTGGGATGCTCAATCTGTTCAATGCGTTCAAAATTATGGATCCTTTCCCTGAGTTTATTCCAAAAGGTATTTGCCTCAACCTCTTCTACATCTTCTACTAATTTATCAAGCAATGGGGCCTCATATTTTTTAAACCTCTTCTTGGGAGCTGACTCACCATCCATCCCCATTGATTGAAGTTTATTTTTTAATCTCTTAAGCCATGAATCTGGCAGACTGGCATAGGATCCATCTTTTAGTTGAATATATCTTTTTCCTTGAGTCCATGCCTTCCAAATCTTCTCAATGGGGACTTTAATATTATCGTACTCTACAGATAGTTTTAGATCAAACCAATCTTCTTTATCATCTTCTGTCTCAATAGATGCAACAATTTTAGGTTTAATATGACGAACCTTGAATCTGGATAAATTCTTTTCTCCATAAACCCTATATTTTTTTACCAACTCAGGATAATAATCTAACAGAAAATTAATGGCACCTTCTGGCTCTAAAAACCACACAGAGTTGGTACGAGATTGAAATCCCATCTCAGTAAGTTTGTTAATCAATTCTTCTTCTGCTTTCTGATCCCTTCTTATTAAAAATGACCTTCCCTCAAACTGATAACTCCCTGTTTGAAAAGTTGGATTTATCTCCCCTATAACTACATCCCCATGTTCAGTCTCATATACATTTTGTATGGTAAGGGTCAAAAGACTGCCTTCTTCATCTAAAAATATTTTGGGATTGTATTTTGCTGAAACAAAAATAGGTTCCATTCTCTGAAGGAATTCCTCTTGTCCATAAAGCTCAGTTGAAGGAATCTTAGACCATACTCTGTCTAAAAACTCTGATAACTCATTATGTGGAATTATAGGGGGTTCCTTGATAAGCTTTAAAATCAACTCTGGATCCAATGTAGTATATACAGGATAAAATCCTTTTTTCCACAAGACCCATAATGGCACTTGACCATATATCCTCACTTCATCCCCTGTAATTGAAAAAGGAAGTTTGTCCTCATGCTGCAACAATACATCAAAACTAAGACCATCTTCAGAAAGCTTTGGCTGCAATTGCAACCTCAAACTCTTAGAAAATACCCTCACAGGTATATCAGTATCTTCCCAAAATAGATAATACTCATCTTTTATTGAATAAAAAAACCATGTGAGCATACCAGAAGGGACTTCAAATTTGTGTCCATAATAATCAAGGTATTGTCCAATCTGTAATGCAAGCTTGGGTAAATCAGGAGATAACTCACACCACTCCGGGTTATTTGCTATTTGCTCAAGTGTTATTGGATTCTGAACCTTAGATAGGCCAGACTTATTTTGCCTTGCCCTAAAAAGGGCCACCATTAACCTGCTTGGTTCTGGATAAAACCTAAATATGAGATAATTATTACCAGGCTCTGGCTCTGGTGGCATCACAAAAAAATTTCTAAAAGAATCTTTCCAATCTGTTTTTGGGGCTGGCACCTCTTTTTTGCCATTTTTAAAAGTAGTTAATAGATATATCAATGTTGCACTTACATGAGGACATATCCCAGAAAAGGAATCTGGACAATTACAAAAAAAACTAATTGACCCCTCTTTTAAATTAATACCTATCTCTGAATTGTATACTTGAAAATCTTCACCCTGTACTATTCCAACAACATCCCAAAAATCCTGTCTTGTCTTTAAGTCAATCTTCTCTACCTTATCAAGAATAGACTCGGCTTGTTCCCTTATGTATTCAGGGATAGATTCCTCTATAAAATTTTTGGTAACAGTAACAACCTTCTGCTTAATCTCATCTGAATAATTTTCCATACCCACCTCTCACCTCAATAAACTTAAATATAACTTCATAAAGCTTGTTATTGTTATACTATTTTTTTGTCCTTGTCAAAGGACTATCATATAATATTATATATAATATTTTTTAAAAATGACAACCAGTTTTTTAAAAATTTATCCAATAATTTTTCAATATTTTTTTTTCTTTACTAATCAATTTGTATCATTTAATATAAGGAAAATAGATGTCAAAAAATAGTTCTCCTCCAAAATTTATCAGAATAACGGATATTCTTGAAAAGGCTAGTTCATATCTACCACAATCTGATTTGGCCTTAATTGAAAAGGCCTTTGTTTATGCAGCATCAGCCCATGCTGGACAATTTAGACTCTCAGGAGAGCCATATCTATCCCATCCTCTAGAAGTAAGTAATATTTTAGTGGATCTAAAATTGGATGCAGCTACTATCTGCAGTGGTTTGCTTCATGATACTGTTGAAGACACAAAGGTCACACTCAAAGATATTGAAGAAAATTTTGGTGAAGAGGTTGCTTCTATAGTAGATGGTGTTACTAAAATAGGACAAGTAACATTTGAATCAAAACAAACTGCTCAGGCTGAAAATATTAGAAAGATGATCCTTGCAATGTCAAAAGACCTGAGGGTAATTTTAGTCAAGCTTGCTGATAGACTACACAATATGAGAACATTGGAATTCCAAAATCCTATAAAAAGGAGGCTGATCGCTCAGGAGACCCTAGATATCTATTCCCCAATTGCTCACAGGTTAGGATTGTATAAAATAAAAGTAGAATTGGATGACTTAAGTCTTAAATATCTTAAACCTGATGTATATAATAGAATCTTAGAAGGACTTAAACAAATCAAAAGATTAGATGAAGGTTACATAAGTTCTGTTATTGAAAAAATAACAAAACTATTAGAAGAAAATAACATAAAGGCAAAGGTATCTGGAAGAAGAAAACACATATATAGTATTTATCAAAAAATGATAAAACAAAATATACCCCTAGAAGGGGTATATGATATAATAGCGTTCAGAGTGATTGTAGATACAATAAAGGATTGTTATACAGCACTTGGTGTGATACATTCAAAATGGCCACCTGTACCTGGTAGATTTAAAGACTATATATCTACACCCAAACCCAACATGTATCAAAGCCTTCATACCACAGTAATTGGACCAGAAAGTAAGCATATAGAAGTTCAGATCAGGACAAAAAATATGCACTATGTAGCTGAATATGGAGTTGCAGCACACTGGAAATACAAAGCCCAAGACATAATAAAGCCAAAAGATGAAAAAAGATTTTATTGGTTAAGACAAATTTTAGATTGGGAGAAGGAATTAAAAGATCCTAAAGAGTTTATCTATTCCTTAAAAACAGATCTTTTCCAGGATGAGGTGTATGTATTTACTCCCAAAAGAGAGGTTATATGCCTCCCCCAGGGTGCAACCCCTGTGGATTTTGCATACATGATACATTCTGAGGTGGGAAATACATGTGTTGGGGCAAAGGTTAATGGTAAACTGGTTCCTCTAGATACAAAACTAAAAAATGGTGATTTGGTGGAAATAATAACAAATCCCAAACATAAGCCAAGTAGAGATTGGTTAAAGTTTGTAAAAACAGCAAAGGCCAAGGCAAGGATAAGACATTGGATAAAAACAGAAGAAAGGGCAACTTCCATTGCCCTTGCAAAAGAGATTTTAGAAAAGGAAGGTAGAAAACTAGGAATAAATTTTCAACAGGAATTAAAAAAAGGTTCTTTAGAAAAGATAGCAGAAGAATTTTCTTATAAAAGTGTTGATGAGCTTCTAGTAGCTGTGGGTTACGCCAGGTTAACTCCCAAACAGGTCTTAAATAAGCTTATTCCTCAGAAAGCAAAAAAAGCGGTACTTAAGAAGAAAAACAAGGAAGAACATCCACAAAATGATCTCAAAAATCATCATGGTGTTGTGATAAAAAGATCTGAAATGAAGGACACTTTAATAAGGTTTGCAAAGTGTTGCCAACCAGTAAAAGGGGATCCAATTATAGGTTATATTAGCAGGGGCAGAGGTATAATAATCCACACATCTGATTGTCCCAATGTAAAAAATTTTGAACCCCACAGATTAATAGATGTATCTTGGGCAGGAGAAGAAAATGAAACATACAAAGCAACCATAAAAATTACATGTAAAAATCAAAAAGGAATGTTGGCCAAGATAACAAGTGCCCTTAGTGAAGAAGACATAAATATTATCTCTGGCCATTTTGACACCAACATGGATAAGACCACAATATATTTCACTATTGAGATAGATAGCTCTGATCACTTATATTCTACATTAGAAAAGATATCTTCCATTCCCAATGTGATTGAAGCAATAAGGAGCACTGGGGGAACAACAAGTTCTTAAAACGCAAATAAATAAGGATGTGCTTTTACTTTTTCATTTAATCTTAAGAAAAACCTCTGTTTTTCTCTCTTTTACAATTCCTATTACACAAGCCATGTCTCCCTTTTCTTTTAAAAACTCAGCTACATCTTGAGCAATATTCTCTGGCACACTCAACACAAGCCCACCAGAGGTCTGGGCATCAAATATAATATCAACTAAAACAGGATCCACTGTATTAGATATTTCAATTTGTTTTTGACAAAAGTTTTTATTGAGGTGAGATCCTTCAGGCACCAAACCTATTGCAGCCAGTTCATAGGCCCTATTCATTATAGGTATTTTATCACTCCAAATTTCTATCTCTTTATTAGATGCCTTTGCCATCTCTAATAAATGACCCCCTAAACCAAAGCCTGTTATATCTGTTGCCCCTTTTATATGAAATCTTCTTATAGCTTCAGCACCATATTTATTCAACTTGGATGCCCAAACATACACCTCATGCTCCAGTTCCTGAAAATTTTCCCATCTTGCCTTTACACCTGTAGCAAGAATACCTGTGCCTATGGGCTTAGTTAAAATCAATAAATCACCAGCACCTGCCTTTGAATTTTGAGCTACATCTTCTTTTTTGATGATCCCTGTAACAGCCAATCCATATTTTATTTCATCATCTTCAACTGTATGCCCCCCTGCTAAGACCGCTCCTGCTTCTTTTAACTTTTCATAACCTCCGCTTAGGATATCACCCAATATATTAAGATCCATTTTCTTTGCTGGGAAGCATACAATGTTCATTGCACTATACGGTTCACCCCCCATGGCATAAATATCCGATAAGGAATTTGCTACTGCTATTTCACCAAATTTGAATGGGTCATTCACAATTGGGGTAAAAAAGTCTACACTTTGGACTAATTCCATACCTTCTGGATTTTTTAAAACAGCTGCATCCTCAAAGTTGTCTAGGGATATAATTAATCTATCATCTTGTTGAATATGGATCTGTTTAAGTACCTTGTCCAAGGCCCCTGGACCCACTTTGGCAGCTCACCCTGAAGCCTTTACCTTGTTCAATAAATCCATTGTGTTTTATCCCCCTAATTTTATTTGTCTAAATTGATTCAATAAAATTGATATGTTTTAACACAAAATCAATAAATGTCTTAGCAGCTGGGAAAAGGGTTCTCAATCTATTGTAAGAAAGATAAAAACTTCTTTTAAATTGGAAAAATGGAAACTCTTTTATCACAATAGAATCATCATTCAATTTTTTAGCTGCAAAAATCGATGTAACAGTAATACCCACACCCTCTTTTACTAAGCTTAACAATCCTTGAGTGTTTGAAACAGTACATACAATATTTATTTGATCCAATGATATTTGTTTGTTTATCAATTCTCTCTCAATGGCCATTCTAGTACCAGAACCCCTTTCTCTCATGATCCATGGTAGTGACAAAACATCATCCAACTTATTTACGTGTTTAAAAAATTTCTCATGTCCAACAAAGACAAGCTTATCCTCAAGCACTTTTATATTATTAACCTCTGAACTATTATAATTGGCTCCACAAACAGAAATATCAATATCTCCATTAATCACCTTTTGATATGTAATATGAGAATCACTTATATCTAATATCACCTTTACATCTGAATAAATCTGTAAAAACTTCCTAATAATTGAAGGGAGAATAAATGTACCAGGAATAGTACTAGCACCTATCTTTATACTGCCAATCACCTGATTATTTAACAGACGTGCCTCAATATTTGCTTTATGCACCAGCTCTAAAATCTTTTTTGCATACCCATAAAGCAAATCACCTGTGGGGGTAGGAATTATACTCTTTCCTATTCTATCAAAAACACGCTGTTGAAGCTCATTCTCTATAGCTGATATATGACTTGATACTGTTGGTTGAGACATAAAAAGATCACTTGCAGCTTTAGAAAAACTCCTGAGTTCATATACTTTACAAAAGGTATTTAATTTCACTATATCCATTTTTTCTATCTTAATTATTATAAAATATAATAATTTTGGTCACAAAAAAAAAGGGGGATAAACCCCTTTTTTTTGTATATTTCTAATTTTCTTGTGCTGTTTCTTTCTCTTTCTTTTCCTCCACAAATTCTATGATTGCCAATTGTGCACCATCGCCTTTTCTCGGCATGGCCAATTTTGCTAATCTCAGATAGCCTCCTGGACGATCCTTATATCTAGGTGCTATCTCCTCAAAGAGTTTTTTTACCAAGGTTCTGTTTTCTAAGATTCTATATGCCATTCTCCTTGAATGTACTGTGTTCTCAAGTCCCCATTTTACAAGTTTGTCAATCACGCGCCTCACTTCCTTGGCCTTAGGCACGGTGGTCTGAATACGCTCATGTTCTATTAGTGATCTTGCCATGTTTTTGAACATGGCCTTTCTGTGTTCCCACGTCCTATTTAATTTTCTCCCTTTTACTCTATGCCTCATGATCCTCTTTCCTCTTTTTTTTCCATTTTTCTAGTTGTTCATGAAAATTGTCTATTTTCATTCCCAAATCCAAACCCATTTCATGTAATACCTTAAGTATATCATCTAAAGATTTTTTACCAAAATTTTTTGCCTTAAGTAAATCTGCCTCAGTCTTTTGCACCAGTTCACCAACATAATGAATATTGGCTTTTTTTAAGCAATTACTAGCACGAACAGGCAATTCCAATTCCTCTATAGTCTTAAAGAGATTTGGATTTAACTCTTCTTCCTTCTTCTCTTCCTTCTGTTCAACTACATTAACTTCATCAAAATTTATAAAAACTGAGAGTTGGTCTTTCAATATCTTTGCAGCATAAGCAAGGGCATCTTCAGGATTAACAGAACCATCTGTCCAAATCTCCAAAATCAATTTATCATAATTGGTCAATTGCCCCACCCTTGCCTGTTCAACTGTATAAGCAACCTTTTTTATTGGAGAAAAATTAGCATCTAAAATGATCTTTCCAATCTCATTTGGTATATCTTGTAGCTCTGAAGGAACATAACCCTTCCCCATTCTCACTTCAAGTTCCATCCTCAGCTCACGATCTTCAGTAAGTGTAGCTATGTGTTGATCTGGATTTAATACCTTTATATAAGTATTTTCCTCGATATCACCTGCCTTGATTTCCCCAGCCTTATTGGCCTTTATCTCCAAGATTTGGGGCTGATCAGTAGTCATGATAAAACGTACCTTTTTTAAATTAAGCACTATCTCAGTAACATCTTCCATTACCCCAGGTATTGATGTGAACTCATGATATACTCCATCGATTTTAACGCTTACAATAGCTGCACCCTGAAGTGAGGACAAAAGCACACGTCTCAAAGAGTTTCCCAGAGTAATACCAAAACCCCTTTCAAGGGGTTCTACGGTAAATTTTGCGTAATAATCATTAGAATCCTCACTTTTTTCCACTCTCCTTGGCTTAACTAACTCACCCCAATTTCTTGTGTTGATGATTCTATCTCCCTCTCTAATAATCATGGCTCCCCTTTTACATCCTCACATACTTTTTAATTATTTTGAATACAACTCAACAATTAGGTTCTCACTAATTGGGAATGTAATATCATCTCTTTCTGGTAGTGCTTTTACCACTCCTTTAAAATTCGCTGCATCTAACTCAAGCCAACCTGGGATGCCACGCCTATCCACCACTTCCTGAGCCTCTTTAATTACAGGAATTTCCCTGCTTTTTTCATTCACTTCAATAACATCGTTCACCTTTACCAAATATGATGGAATATTTACCTTTTTCCCATTTACCAAAAAATGTCCGTGCCGCACTAACTGACGTGCTTGACTTCTAGAATTTGCAAATCCCAACCTATAAACCACATTATCTAACCTGAGTTCTAACAACCTAAGCAGATTGGTACCTGTTGCGCCCCGCTGTCTCTCTGCTTTTTCAAAATAGCGCCTAAACTGTTTCTCCATTACTCCATATAATCTCTTAACTTTTTGTTTCTCCCTCAATTGTAATAAATAATCACTTGCCTTTCTCCTTGCCCTCCCATGTTGACCTGGTGCATAAGGCCTTCTTTCCAGAGCGCATTTATCTGTATAACACCTATCACCTTTTAAAAAGAGCTTTATACCCTCTCTCCTACACAAACGACATTTTGGTCCAGTATATCTAGCCAAGGCTAATTCCTCCTAACTTTTCAAATTTATTTACACTCTTCTTCTTTTGGGTGGCCTACAGCCATTATGTGGTATTGGAGTCACATCCCTTATAAATGTAATATTAAACCCTTCATTATGTATAGCCCTTAGTGCTGATTCTCTGCCAGACCCAGGGCCCTTAACAAGTACACCTACTGTTCTCATACCGTGTTCTTGGGCCTTTTTTGCTGCCTGCTGGGCAGCCACCTGAGCAGCATATGGAGTACCCTTTTTCGAGCCTTTAAAGCCACAACTTCCAGCACTAGCCCAACTAATTACATTTCCCTTTAAATCAGTAAATGTAACTATGGTATTATTAAATGTGGTTTTGATGTGGGCATAACCCATTGGAACATTCTTTTTCTCTTTCTTTTTTCCTCCACGTCTTGCCTTTGCCATATGCTATCACTCCAATTAATGTTTCTTCTTTTTGCCTATTACAGATCCTCTAGGACCTTTTCTTGTCCTTGCATTGGTATGAGTCCTCTGACCCCTTACAGGTAAACGCCTTTTATGCCTGATTCCCCTATAACAATTAATTTCCATGAGCCTTTTAATATTGGCCATTATTTCACGCTTTAATTCACCCTCTACCTTGTAGTTCTGTTCTATCTCTTTTCTTATTGCGTTAACCTCTTCAGGAGTTAAGTCATCAGACTTTTTTGTCCAATCAACACCTACTTTTTCC
>JAMOPG010000204.1 GCA_027064715.1 Desulfobacterales bacterium | reverse complement strand
ATTATATTAGATGTGTTTTTAAGGTTGAATGTTCTCGAATCCATTCTGTTTTAGGAAGAAAGGCAGATTTTGGGAATTCACAAATTCTTTTCTCTTCAAACTACAATCTTTATCAAAATTAGACATTATTTTTTTGTTTGGGTTACATTTTATTAATCATTTCAAATAATTAGATTGTACCACATTTTATTGGAAAATTTTTTTTAAAATAATTGACAAGAAATACTCTTTTAAGTATAAATTTTGATCAAACAGTCAGAATGTGATTGATTAATCAATTAGAAAGGAAAATTATGTCTGAGATACCAACAACAGTAAAGGATAAGAAGTTAGTTCAAAAGCGAAGAGAACAGATTATTCTTGCGGCGATAAAACTTTTTTCTGAAAAAGGGTTTTTTAAAACTACTATGCGGGAGCTTGCTGAAGAATCAGGTCTAAGTTATGGAAATATTTATGATTATGTTGGAAGCAAGGAAGATATATTTTTTTTGATTCATGATTTTTTGGCTGGCATGGCAATAAACAATCTTGACCAAAGTATAGAGGGAGTAAATGATCCGCTGGAAAAGTTAAGACGAATGGTTAGGGCTGAATTTGAAATTATGAGTAAGTGGCCTGATGCCTTATTGCTTATATATCAAGAAAGTCACATTTTGAATAAAAAATATTTAAAAAAGCTACTTGAAAAAGAACGGTATCACTTAGAAAAATTTGAAGTTGTAATTCAAGAATGTATAGAACATGGTATATTAAAGGAATGTAATGTAAGGCTTGTAGCTAATTTAATTAAATCTATGATCGATTCTTGGGTCTTAAAAAGGTGGGATCTTAGGGGGTATTCGACACCTATTGAAGCAGAAAAGAGTATCCTCGAAATGGTTTTTTATGGTTATTTAAAAGAGAAAAGTACATCTCCACAAATTCTTCATGAAGTAGATCCATTAAAGGGCAAGTATGCTTTAATTGTTAATGCTAATACTGTTATAGGTAAAGCAATATGTGCATATTTAATCTCAAAAGAAGTTAATGTTGCAGTATACGGTGAAGAGTTTAAGAAAGGAAGAGAATTTCCTTATATCTCTGAGGAAGACTTTAACTCTATAGTATTTTATAATTCAAAAAGTGTTGGTGCATTAGATACAAAATTTTTTCAAAGGATAGAGAAAGAATTTGGTCTTATAGATTTTTTTATATTTGATTTAGGAGTTGGAAATATAAGCAACCCAAGTAATTTAAAAAATAGAACAGATCTAATTTTGCAAATGGATAGTAATATGATAAACCTAGTATCCATTTCTAATGAATTGCTTAATGAGGAAATAATAATGCGGCCTCTATCTCGTATTCTTTATATTGCACCTTGGGGATGGGATAGATTTGTGGATGAATTGCGTTATGAAAATTTAAAAAATTTATCTGAATCATTAACGAAATTTATGGCACAAAAACTATCAAGAAATTCCATTAATGTAAATTGTATTGTGCCTGGATTTATTAAAACTTTACGTCCTTCTATGATACAGAAGGATAAGGAAGATGATTTGAAGAAACAAATTCCGTTAGGTAAATTAGGTGAGATGTCAGATCTTATTCAATGTGTAGATTTTTTATTAGGTGAAGGCTCTCGATATTTAACAGGACAAGTATTAAAAGTAGCAGGTGGATTGGAATAAAGGGATTTTAAGAGACAATAAAATTTAAAAGGAGGAAATTTATCATGTTGAGAACCAAGGAACAGTATAGAAAAGATTTATTTAAAATGCGTCCCAATATATATATTGGAGGTGAAAAAGTAGGAAGAGATGATCCACGATTGCTTCCTGGAATTCGTGTATTGGAAGTTACATTTGATTTGGCACAGGATCCTAAATGGAAAGGCCTTGCAACTGCTATGTCTCCATTAATTGGCAAAGAGGTGAATAGATGGGCGCATCTACCTCAAACTCCATATGATCTTTTGCAAAAGCAAAAATTAATACGCTTAGCCGCAAGACGAGTTGGTGGATGTATACAAAGATGTATGGGACAAGATGCAATAATTGCATTAGCTGTATGTACAAAGGAGATTGATGAAGCCAAAGGCACAGATTATCACAAAAGGTTTCTGGAATATATGAAGATGTATCAGGAGAAGGATCTTGATGGGTGTTGTGCTCAAACTGATTGTAAGGGAGATAGATTGAAAAGACCTAGTGAGCAAAAAAATCCAGATTCTTATGTACATATAGTAAAAGAGGATAAAGATGGAATCGTGGTAAGAGGATTTAAGATGTCTATAACGCAGGTGGCATATGCAGATGAAATTCTAGTAGTACCAACTAGGGCTTTAAAAGAAGAAGATAGAGATTATGCAGTTGCTTTTGCAATTCCTGCTGACACAGAAGGTGTAAAAATAGTAACGCGTCCTGTGTGGTTAAGAGAAAAAGATGATGAAGATGCCCCTCCATTTTGTAAATATGGAGTATCTGATTCTGTTGTGATTTTTGACAATGTATATGTTCCCAAAGAAAGAGTTTTTATGTGTGGTGAATGGGAATTTGGAAGGAGATTGGCCTTGTTATTTGCCAATTCTCATAGACATAGTTACAGTGGATGTAAACCAGCAGTATCTGATATTTTATGTGGTGCATGTCTACTAGCAGCAAAAGCAAATAATATAGATAAAGTCTCTCATGTAAGGGAAAAATTCTCTGAATTTGCATCTTCAGCTGAACTTGCATATGCCGCTGGTGTAGCAGCAGCTGTTTATGGAGAAAAAACTTCGAGCGGTGTATTTTTCCCAAATCCTATCTATGCTAATGTAGGAAGACGTCTTACTGGGGAACTCATTTACCATGAATATAATTTATTGACAGAAATCGCAGGAGGAATTTCTGTTACACTTCCATTTAAAGAAGATTTCAAAAAAGGGGAGAATAAAGAACTCCTTAAGGAATTTATTGTGAGAAATCCAGAGATAGATCCTGAAACTTCATTAAAAATATGGAAATTTGTTGAAAATGTTGGAGCTTCTCCAATGACGCTGTGGTATATGATTGCTGGAGTTCACGGAGGAGGTTCTCCAATTATGGAAACCATTACATTAAATGCTGAATATGATTATGAAGACAAAATTAAACTTGCAAGATATCTAGCTGGAATAGACGAACATCTAGACGATTCAAAATGGCTTTCCTTAGAACCTTTTTTTAAAGAGTAGTAAAATATAAAACATGATTGTTCTGGGAGAAGTGTTATTACTTTTTTTAAAAGTAAACAGTGATTATAATTAAAAAGTATAGCTATTAGGGAGAATATTTTTAAAGAGGATAAAGCAATGATGGATAAATTGATAAGTTTTACTTCAAAGATGAGTGAATTTACAGGTAAATTTGTTTCTTATGCAATTTATATTGGTATTGCTATGCTGAGTTGTGAAGTTGTTTTACGTTATGTTTTTAATCATCCCACTGTTTGGGCACATGGTTATACCCAAAGACTATTTGCGAGCTATTATATATTAATAGGGGCTTTTACCTTGATAAAGGGAGGGCATGTAAGAGTAGATCTAATCTACAATCTTGTTTCAAGAAAAGGAAAAATTGTTTTAGATATGTTAAATTATCTGTGTTTGCTTATCTGGGGGAGTTCCTTACTTTATTCTGGATGGCTATATTTCCTGACTTCGTGGCATGAACATGAGGTAGATGAGACAGTATTAAGGGCACCAATATATCCCATAAAATTTCTTTTAGTAGTGGGAGTTTTTCTAATAACGTGGCAAGGACTAGTTAATTTTATAGAAACTTTGGTATCTTTATTAAAGGGAGAGGAGTGATGGATTCTGCCTTGTTATTAACAATTTTAATGTTTGGATCATTAATTTTATTAGTGATGCTGGGGGTATCTGTATCTTTTGCATTGGGTGCAATAGGAACTATAACTGCATTCATTCTTTATGGAGCTGGAGGACTATTTTCAATTATCACTGGTGTTTTTAAATATATGTGGATGTTAGTATTAGTGGCAGTACCCCTTTTTGTTTTTATGGGAGTAGCATTATCTCATTCTAAAATTGCGTCAGATATGTATGAGGCATTTTATTTATGTTTTGGACGACTAAGAGGAGGTCTAGCAATTGGTTCCTGCTGTTTTGCCGCAGCTCTATCAGCAATGACAGGTAATTGTTCGGCATCTACTCTTACTGCTGGTCTTGTTGGTATTCCTCCAATGCAGAAGAGAGGATATAAAGATACACTAATTTTTGGGACTATTGCATCTGCTGGATCATTAGGGATAGTAATTCCCCCAAGCATTACCTTGATTATTATTGGAATGATGACTGGTCAATCTATTGGGAAACTCTTTGCTGGAGGTTTTGTAGCTGGGATAGTAATTTTGTTTTTCTTCATACTTTATATAGGGATAAGGGCATGGATTAATCCCACACTTTGTCCTGCAAAGGAAGAACCTGTGCCTTTAATAGTAAAATTAAAGGCGTTAAAATCAGTTGCCCTCCCTGTATTTATTATTATAGCTACCTTGGGTTCCTTGTTTTTAGGAATAGCTACTCCAACAGAAGCAGCTTCTGTTGGTGCTTTAGCAGTGATTATATCAATAGGAATTCGTGGTGAATTAAGTTGGACTTTTATAAAAGAGGTTGCTTACGAAACTGCTGTTATTACCGGCATGGTGATGTGGATTATGTTTGGTGCGGCTGGATTTGTAGCTGTCTATACTGGTTCTGGAGGAATCTACTTTGTTCATCAATTACTTCTCAGTCTCAATGTCTCCCCTTGGTTCATTTTGTTATTTTCGCAGTTTATTATATTAATTTTAGGTATGTTTTTAGATCCAGTTGGAATAATTATTTTGACGTTACCAATTTTCTATCCTGTAATATCAAAATTGGGATTCGATCCAATATGGTATGGAGTTATTTTCAATCTCGCCCTTTGTATAGGATACATAACTCCTCCTTTTGGGTATAATCTTTTTTATTTAAAATCTATTAGTCCTCAAACACCTATTAAAAAAATATATGTGAGTGTAGTTCCTTATATAGTTATTATGGTTAGTGTTATGATTATATTAATGTGTTTCCCTGGCATTATAAAATGGATCTACACATAATTTGAGTAAGGAGGAAAATATGAATATTTTAGTTGTAGGTGGTACGGGGTTTCTAGGAAGAAGAATTGTTGAAAAGCTGTTGGATAAAGAGTGTCAAATAATAGTTATGGCAAGAAAGTCAGGTAATTTTCCAGATTATATTAAAGAAAAAATTAAAATGGCTATTGGAGATATTAGAATCCTTTCGGATGTAATTAAAATTATTAAAGAGTATAAAGTAGATAGAATCATCCATAGTGCATATACATTAACTGCAGAAGGAGAAAATAATCCATATTTAGCGGTACAAGTTAATATATTGGGTACTTGTAATATATTTGAAGCTGCAAGATTATTTGGCATTAAAAGAGTTGTTTTTGCAAGCTCAATAGCCGCTTATGCAGATGCAAAACATTATGGAGATAATTATGTGAATGAAGATGAATTGTTATTAAGACCTCCTTCAATTTACGGTGCTTCAAAGGTATTTAATGAATTAATGGCTTCAAAATATGAAAATAAATATGGTATGGAGATCATTAGTGTAAGAATATCTGCTGTTTATGGTTTAGATAGAGAAGATCGGGGTGTAACAGCATGGTTTAGTCAAATGTTGAATGGAGTTGTAAACAATAAAGAAGTAGAACTAAACATAAGGCCAGATCAACTATCGAGTTTTATATGTGTAAATGATGTAGCCGAGCAATTAGTAAGACTCGTTTTTAAAGAGAAACTTTCTCATCGGCTCTATAATTCAGGAGGGGCTACATTAACTCCATCCGAGTTTTATGAAATTCTAAAGAAATATTATCCCAATGCACAGGTTAAATTTAATGAGAATGCTCCAAGATGGCCATATCCTCCAAAGGTGGATGGATCTAGATTAGAACAAGAAATTGATTATAAAATAAAAGATCCAGAAGATGGAGTCTTAGAAGAACTTAATAGACTTAGAAGAATGCTTAATATGCCTGCTTTAAAAAAATAAAAGGGGGGAAAGATGACATGAAAGAAGATAAAGCGCAACAGGCTTATGAATTAGGATTTAAATATGAAAAAGAGTATGGTGGTTGTGCTCAAGCTACTCTTGCGGCAATTTTTGACGTCCTAGAGGTTGAGGCAGAAGATGCTTTTAAATCAGCAACTGGATTGGCTGGAGGAATTGGAGTGTTTGGAGATGGGACATGTGGAGCTCTAATTGGTGGGGTAATGGCAATTAGTTATTTTTTTGGTAGGTCTAGGGAAAATTTTAGAGATCCAGAACAAAAGAGATTTATTACTTATCGATTGGCCAGAGAATTTTATTTTAGCTTTAAAGAGAAATTAGGTGCTGCTAGATGTCATGACATACAAAAAAGTCTTTTAGGGAAAACATTTGATTTGCTAAATCCTAAAGATTGGGAGGAGTTTTTGAACTTGGGTGGGCATACTGAGAAATGTCCAATGGTGGTTGGAAGTGCAGCCAAATTAGCTGTGGAGTTGATTTTAAAGAAAATGAAGGAGGAAGAGGTCAAAAAATAAAGGAAGTTATTTTTTGATATTTAAAATGTCCAACTAAAAACCTATTGTAATTAAAAGGAGGGGAAGTATGAGTAACCAAAAGTCTTCAAAAAAAATTTCAAGGAGAAAAGCACTTAAGTCTATTGGAGTAACGGCTGCAGCAGTGTCATTGTCTACAACATTGACTCCTAAGGTGGCAAAAGCTAAATCTAAAAAGATTAAATGGAGAATTCAAACACATTGGCCTACTGGCGTGGCTTATTACGACGCTGTATATGTTGATTTTTGTAACAGGGTCAAAGAAGCTAGCGGAGGAGAGATAGAGATCCAACCTTTTCCACCAAATTCAATAGTTCCCACAAAGGATGTATTTGACGCTGTAGGAAGGGGATTATTTGAAATGGCCTTACTTTGGCCATCATATTGGACAGGAAAACTCCCTGTTGCAGCACATTTGAATGGATTTCCTTTTACGTGGAGGAATTTGGAAGAAGCTGGTTTGTTCTTTTACGAGATGGGAGCTATAGATATTATCAGAAAGGCCTACGCTGAACATAATCTATTTCAAGTGGGACCTGTGTTTTTAAATGGAATAGTCTTATATTCTAAAAAACCATTACACACCCTTAAAGATTTTAAGGGGTTTAAAGTGAGGAGTACAGGTCCTATCCAAAAGATGTTCCAGCTCGCTGGTGCAACTCCAGTATTTTTCCCTGGTTCAGAACTTTACTCAGCCTTACAGAGGGGCGTATGTGACGGTGCACATTGGGGAGCTGTATATGCTGGATGGGAGATGAAGCTTCAAGAAGTAACTTCTTATATTGTTATGCCATACCTAGCAAATGTAAATAATGGAGAGATATTCATTAATTTAAAAGCATGGAAAAAATTGCCACGCGATT
>JAMOPG010000203.1 GCA_027064715.1 Desulfobacterales bacterium | reverse complement strand
ATGGATAGAACAAGGACGTATGGAAGGACGTATGGAAGGCATGATTTTAGAGGCTCAAGAAATGGTCATTGAGGCCTTGATAGAGAGGTTTGGCCTTATTAAACCAGATTTAGCTGTTAAAATTAAAGCAATTGTAAATAGAGAGGTTTTAAAAAGCCTGCTTAAACTGGCCATTAGAGTAGATTCTTTATCTGAATTCGAGGAAAAATTAAAACAACTTGAATTGTAAGTAAAAGTGCGTAAATATATATAATAAATCTTAAGAATGTTCATCTAAAGATAGATAAAAATCTTTACTGATATTGGGCAAAAATTTCAGGAATTGTCACTGTTCCTCTTTTTTCTATTATATGGCGCTCTCGCGACAATACCTTCTTAAAAGCTTCCCAATCATCTGTATAAAAAACACAATCCTTCAATTGTTCAAGTTTTTTGTATAACCGTCTGAAGGTTGAAGCATCACGATTGCCAATAACCCAGGCAATAGTTCACCCTCTGCTACGATCCAACGCCTTGATAATCCATATTTTGTTTTTTTTGACTGGATAAAATGCCACATCTCATCAAATTCTATTTCTTTTATCTCATTAGAGATAACTGGTTCAGGAAGTGATTCGGCTTCCTCCATCTTCTCCCTCCCATCATTTTGGTTGGGATAACTTAATATTTTATATAATCTTTTTGATCTTTATTCAAAGTGGGCTCCCAAATCAATTTTTTACCTCACTATTTCAGTTCCTATACCAGCATTTGTAAACAGCTCTAACAAGATAGAATTTTCTATTCGACCGTCAATTATATGTGTTTTTTCAACCCCTTCTTCTAAGGCCTCAATACAACATTTGACTTTTGGGATCATGCCACCAGTAATAATACCTCTCTGTATAGCTTCCATGACATCTTTTCTGGAAATTGAGGATATAAGTTCACCATTTGACAAAATACCAGGCACATCAGTAAGTAAAATTAATCTTTTGGCCTTTAAAGAGCCAGCAATAGCAGCAGCAACATCATCAGCATTTATATTGTAGGTATTTCCATCTCCATCAACACCAACAGGTGCTATAACAGGAATAAAGCCTTTATCCTCTAACGTGGTTATAAGCTCATTGTGAATAGAAACTACTTCTCCAACTTTACCTAAATCAATTATCTCTGGCGGAGTATTATCTTTAGAGATCACCATCTCAAGTTTTCTAGCCTTGATAATCCATCCATCTTTTCCTGACAGCCCAACAGCATTTCCGCCCATTAAATTGATCAAATTGACAATTTCCTTATTTACTTTTCCCACCAATACCATTTCTACAACATCCATGGTAACATCGTCTGTGACCCTTAGACCTTCTCTAAATTTAGAATCAATATTTAATTTTTTCAACATCTTACCTATCTGAGGGCCACCACCATGGACAATTACTGGATTAATTCCAATGTATTTTAACAATGTAACATTTAAGGCAAAGGCCTTTTTTAGATTCTCATCTTTCATGGCGTGCCCACCATATTTAATCACAATGGTCTGTTTATAAAATTCTCTTATATAAGGTAAGGATTCTAAAAGGATTTTGGCTTTAAGTCTTTCATTTTCCATATCTGCTCTCCAAAATTTAAATACAAAAAGGGACTTGCCTTCAAGGGCAAATCCCTTTTTATTAGTCCCATATCTTTTAGCCCAATATTATATAGCTTCTAATTCACGTCTTACTGCCATATCAAATAGTACCCTTTCTCTTGCCTTATCAATACCTAAGGCCTTTCTCTTCTTATCAATATGGGCAATCATGAGTTTTGCCATCTCATATGGATCTTCCGCAAAGCCCCAGTATCCTAGGCCCATCTTTTCCAAACCACCAAAAAGTAAGTCATAAAATTTAGTACCCTTCATAGCTGGGAAGGTCACGCCAAAGACCGTATATATACCAGATGCAACAAAATATTGACCAATAGATATAGCCTTTTCACTCATCCATTCTGGTGCTGCTCCTGCAAGTGGTAGATCTGCTAAAGAGTTTCCAAGCCCACCTGTTTTTACCACCTCTGATGCAGCTATCAAGATTCGGCTATTATCTACGCAAGAACCCAGACCTAACACTGGTGGCATACCAACAGCTTCACATACCTCAGCAAGACCATCACCAGCTAAATGAGCAGCTTCAGGTACCAAAAGGCCTGCCTTGGCCAAGGCGATCTGGGAACAACCTGTCTGGAGAACTAACACATCATTTTTTATGAGTTCTTTGACCAATTCAACATGGATATAATCGTGTTTTACTCTAGGGTTGGTGCATCCAACTACACCAGCGAGTCCTCTAATTTTCCCATTTATAATGTTCTCATTAAGTGGCTTATATGATGCCCTAAATGTACCACCTAACATGTATTTAATATATTCATAAGAGAAACCATGAATACCAGGATTTACAATTTGAGGAATCTCAACTTTTACGTTTCTATTCTTAAACCTTGCAATTGCCCTCATTACGATCTCATCAGTACATTTTCTTGGATTGTGTTCATCTAATTCAATGTATTCTGCACCTTCAATCTTTGCCCTTGGATTTGTGGTGAACAAGAATGTATTATAACATTTAGCAACAGTGCTAAGGCCCTGCATAATACACTGAACATCCACACCCATGGCGTCCACAGCACCAGTTGCAAGTACATATTCTGTGGATAAAAAATTACCAGCATGAGATATTCCATGCCTGGATAAAATTTCTGCACCTGAACAACACATCCCAGCAATATTTATACCTTTGGCACCCGCCTCTTTTGCTGCCTCGATTAAGGCTGAATCATTTACTGATGCCAACATTGACTCAAAAAGGTTTGGCTCATGGCCATGAATAATAATATTAACATAATCCTCTTTTAATACCCCCATATTGACATTCGCCAACACAGGCGAGGGAGTACCATAAAGGATGTCAGAGATCTCTGTGGCAACCATAGAGCCACCCCAACCATCAGCCAATGCACACCTACTAAATTGTAGGGCTATATTCTCATAATGCTGATCCACACCAATATGAGTCCTGTGCATGGTCTCCATAATTTCCCTCATTGCGCCTCTTGGAACAATCCCCAATTTTCTCCATATCTCTCTAGTTGCCTCAGGAACCCTTTTAACAAAGGGAATTTCACCTTCAATCTGGGTAAATGTCTTCTTTAATTCTTCATATAAATCCTTTGCTATTTCTTCAATAGAGCGCCCTTCTGTCTCTATATCAATAGATTTTGCTACTTCAATCAATTTAATTGGATCTTTAATCTGATAATCCTTGATCTTTCCATTAACCACGTCTCTGAAGATATCCAACATCTCCAGTCCATGGTCTGCATGGGCAGAAGCACCACCTGCAACCATCCTGGCAAAATTCCTTGCCTGGATGGTATCAATAGTGGCTCCACAAACACCTCTCTTTGAATAAGGATCTTTTGCATTTAGTCTGCATGGTCCCATAGAACAATTCTTACAGCAGGCAGATGCAGAACCTATAGGACAGGGCTTCATTTCTGCTGCACGCTCAAAGACCGTTGAAACACCATCCTTATGAGTCCTCTTAAGCATCTGGGCAGTGGCTTCACAAATTGTAAAATCTTGAGCAGTAAAACCTTTTTCCTGGTCACTCTGCTCTTTTACCACTCTCATTTCCCTACACTCTTCCCTTATGAAACAATTAAACACATTTTTTAAACAAATTTTTATTTATCAAACAATGAAACAATTTTTTGTCCTCTATTTTTAGAATTCACACTTTAATTCCCTTACCATAAGTTCAATAGTAGCTTGTGTAGGATCTTTGTCTTCATAAAGTATTTTATAAACCTGTTCTGTAATTGGTAAATCCACACCAATCTTCTTTGCAAGTTTATAAAGTGCTTCAGCGGTCTTTACACCCTCAGCTACCATTTTCATACTATTTACAATATCTTTTAACTTTTCTCCCCTACCTATTCTAAGCCCCACCTGTCTATTTCTACTGAGTTCTCCTGTACATGTTAATACTAAATCCCCTAAACCAGAAAGCCCCATAAAAGTCTCTTTTTTAGCACCTAATTTTATTCCCAGTCTGGCCATCTCAGCAAGTCCTCTCGTTATAAGCGCAGCCCTTGCATTATAACCTAAGTTTAATCCATCACATATTCCAGCAGCAATGGCTATTACATTCTTAATAGCACCGCCCAATTCAACCCCTTTTACATCTGGATTGATATACACCCTAAAATAATCTGTAGAAAAGGCTTGTTGTAATATTTTTGCCTTTTCTTCATCTGTACAACCAAGAGAAACTGCTGTTGGCTGACATAAAGCAACTTCTTTTGCAAAAGACGGCCCTGAGAGATGGGCATATATGGGATTTAAATCTCCAAGAACCTCAAAAAACACCTCTGACATAGTCTTTAATGTATTAAGTTCAATGCCTTTACTGGCACACACCACTATCACGTTTTTTGACAAAAAAGGCTTAATATCTAATAAAACCCCTCTGGTATATTGAGAAGGTATAACGAACACCAAAAAATTCTTATTTCTCACCACCTCTTCAAAAGAATTGGAGAATTTAAGCCTAGAATCAAGCTTTATCCCTGGTAAAAACCAGGTGTTTTCCCTTTTTAATATCATAATATCTAAAAGTTCCTTTTCTCTAACCCATAATACTACATTATAATCTTTTGAACAAAGCATGTTTGCCAATGAAGTTCCCCATGAACCAGCCCCAACCACTCCTATGTTCAAGTGAGCCTCCTCTATCACACTTGAGATTGTTTTTAATTACAACGTTGTCCCTGTCTCTAACCTTTTTAAAAGGGATGGTCAAGGAAACAAATCAAAACATTTTTGATTTTCCTTATCTTTTTTTGTACTGAAAATTTGCTTGTAATTAATCTCATTGGATATTATACATTCTTACGTGACTTTTTATAGATCAGGATAGGGATATATGAGCCATCACCTTGAGTTTACCAAAGTAGAAATTGAAATTCTAAAAATAGTACAAGAAAATATTCCAGATAGTCCAATGCCATTTTTTGAAATAGCCAAAAAGGTAGGTACTACAGAGCAAAAGGTAATTTCTTTTTTAAATAATCTCAAAAAAGAGGGAATAATCAGAAGGTTTGGGGCTACACTAAAACATCAAATTGCTGGATACGAGTGTAATGTGATGGTTGCCTGGAAGGTTGAGCCTGAGGAAAAAATTGATCATATTGCAGACATTATTACCCAAGTACCCGAGATATCTCATTGTTATGTAAGAAAAACTCACCCCTCTTGGCCTTATAATTTATACACCATGATACATGGAAGGTGCAAACAAGATTGTTTGTCTATTGTAAATAAAATTAAAGAGTTAACACATTTTACTGAATATGAAATGCTTTTTAGTGATGAAGAATTAAAAAAGACTTCAATGAAATATTTTTAATTTTATTTTTTCTAGAACAGTTTAAGGAGATAATAAAAATGGAGCGGTCAAACCAGTTATACAACAAGGCAAAAAAAATAATACCAGGGGGTGTTAACAGCCCAGTTAGGGCGTGCAAAAGTGTTGGATGTGATCCACTTTTTATTAAAAAAGGCAAAGGAAGCAAGATTTATTCAGTTGATGGAGATGAATATATAGACCTTGTGCTCTCATGGGGTCCGTTGATTTTAGGTCATGCACACCCTGAAGTAGTAAAGGCTGCAAAACAGGCATTGGAACTGGGCTCAAGTTTTGGTGCTCCAACTCCTTGGGAAATAGAAATGGCCGAGCTAATAACAGATGCTATCCCAAGCATTGAAATGGTAAGAATGGTGAATTCTGGAACAGAAGCTACAATGAGCGCAATAAGGCTTGCAAGGGGTTATACAAAAAGAGAAAAAATTGTTAAATTTATTGGATGTTACCACGGCCATGTGGATCATTTGCTCGCTCAGGCTGGATCAGGGGTTGCTACATATTCCATTCCTGGAACCCCAGGGGTTCCTGAACAAATTGTTCAACATACTCTGTTAGCAGAATTCAATAATATAGATGGTGTGAAAGAAATCTTTGAAAAACATGGAGAGGATATTGCAGGGGTAATTGTTGAACCCATTGCTGGAAACATGGGGTTAGTTCTACCAAAAAAGGATTTCTTAAAAGGATTAAGGGAGATAACTTCAAAGTATGGCTCCCTTCTCATCTTTGATGAAGTTATTACTGGTTTTAGATTCTGTTATGGTGGAGTTCAAAACATATTTGGAATAGAGCCTGATATAACCTGTTTAGGAAAAATAATAGGAGGTGGGTTTCCAGTAGGCGCATTTGGTGGAAAAAGAGAGATAATGGAACATCTAGCCCCTACTGGAGATATATATCAAGCAGGAACCCTTTCTGGAAATCCTGTGGCTATGGCAGCAGGGATTGCTACATTAAAAATCTTAAAAAACCAGGACTACAAAAATCTTGAAGATTATACTCACAATTTGGTAAAAGAACTTAATAACATTTTTAAGGAAAAAAGTATCCCAGTAAGAATTAATCAGTTTGGTTCAGCCTTTACAATATTTTTTACAGAAAAAGATAAAATCAAAAACTTTGAGGATGCAAAAACAACTGATACTAACAGATTTTCACATTTTTTTGTTCATATGCGAAACTCAAAAATCTTTATCCCTCCTTCTAATTTTGAATGCATGTTTACATCCTTTGCCCATGATTTAAAAGACATGGACAAGATTATTGATAGTGTACAAAGGATCAACTTATAAAAAAGGAAGCTTGACATTTTTGTAAGTAAAAAATTAAAAAAGGAGGTAAGAATGAAAGCAGCAAAAGTTCTAGTATTTTTAGGGTGTCTCCTATTTGGCATTGCAATTGTGGGATCTATGGCAATTGAACCCCCTGAAGAAATTGAAATGAAAGATTCGCTGGGCAAAACCAAAAATCCCCTTTACACACCTGTTATAATGCCACACAAAAAACATGAGAAAATACCCTGTGAGACATGTCATCATAAGTGGACTGATAAAACCAAAGCACCTTTAAAATGCACGTCCTCAGGATGCCATGATTTAATTAATGCTAAAGGACCGCAAATGATGAACAAAAAATCTGCCTATTTTGCCTTTCATGATAAAAAAAGTGTACATAGTTGCCTCAGCTGTCATGCAAAAAACAAAGTAAAGAATAAACCCACTGGTCCATTGAGTTGCAAAGGGTGTCATAAAAAATAATCGGTGTACCCATTACACTTTTATGGAGTTAATTTTATGTCAAAAAAAGATGAAGAGGTTATTGAATTAACAGAAGTGGTAGAAGAGCCTGGGGAAAAGAAATCAGAATCAGGGGAGGAAAGTGAGTTTGATGATCTAGAAAAAGAATTAGATGCATTATTAGAAGGGGATGAACAACAGACAAATAGCGACAAAACAGATAAAAAAGAGGGCTCTGATAAAGAGGCCTCTTTAGATGATGAACTAGATACTTTACTGGATGAAGAACCAGAAGAAACAGAAACATCAGAGTATCAGTCTGAACAAGAAAAAAAAGATGATTTGGACATAGACTCTATATTTGATAAACTTGATAAGGACTTAAATATAGATGATGAAGAGTCAGGGGTAGATTCTCAACAAATCAATCAGGATGAAATTGATTCTTTATTTGAGGAAAATCAAGAGGATAAAGACAGTGATGAAGAGTTAGTAAAGACAGAAGAAGAAAAGACTATTGCTGATCAAGATATTCCAGAAGCCCCAGATGAAAAACTAGACACAGAATCTATAGAAGAAACTGAAGCTAAAGCAAATGAAGCCACAGCGAAGGAGACATTTGCTGATAATGAACAATTATTAGGCACCTTAAAACAACATATAACAGAAATAATAGATCCAAAGATAAAATCAGTTGAAGAAAAATTAAACAATAAATTAGAGTTGATTTTAGCAGAAGTCCAAAATCAAAAGCATGCGTCTGTGGATGAACCTTCTTTTCAAAAAGATATAGATAACCTAAAGCATGAGATTGAAAAATTTAAGGATTTAATAAAAAGTGAGCTAATGGGTCTTAGTGAAAAGATTAATAATTGGGAAAAAGTGCTAAAAGGACATTTAAAAGAAGTTGTTGATGGCTTAAGAGACGATCTAAGACAAGAGATAAATGTATTGATTCCCAAAGAAGCTGCAAAGATTATTAGGGAAGAAATAGAGGCAATGGAAGAAGAACTAAAAGAGGAAGAAGAATAAAAAAGAGGGGGTGCCTTAGAGGGTTTCTCCTCTTTTTTAGTCCGGAAGTGATACTGGTTAGTGGGCCAGACCATTTCCCCCTTCCGGACTTTTTTATAACTTTTTAAACAGTTTTTTTTAGTTGGAGATGATCCATGAAACAAGATGCAATAAAAAAAATGGCCATACAGGTGACAAAAGAGATAATTGTTAAATTTATTGAAATAGGCAGAATTTCGCCCACAAATTTCCACCAATTTTTTGCCCCTATCTACAATGAGGTGTATAAGACCATATCAGAGGATCCACTTTATAACAATGAATTAAATGAAAAGAATGAGTAAGTTTCAAGACAAACAAATTGCATCAATGTTTTCAAAGATCTCGCCATGGTATGATTTCTTAAATCACTTTCTTAGTTTTGGAATTGATATATATTGGAGAAAAAAATTAATTGAAAGTATAGAGAACATTCAGGGCATAAAAAGACCTGTTTTTTTAGATCTGGCCACAGGGACCATGGATGTAATAATCTATCTGGCAAAGCGGTTTTATCAGTCAAAGCCTATACTTATTGGTTTAGATCTCTCTTATGAAATGCTCAGAGCAGGACTTAAAAAAACCAAAAAAATAGATTCCAAATTAGCTATTTGTGCAAATGGAAAAAAAATACCAATAAAAACATCTTCCATAGATGTGGTCACCATTGCATTTGGTATAAGGAATGTCAGTCCTAGAAAAGAGTTATATAGAGAAGTGCTAAGGGTGTTAAAACCAGGTGGAACTTTTTTGATATTGGAATTTTCTCCTCCCAAAAAAAAGATCATGTTTGGCCTTTATAATCTTTATCTCTCTTCTATACTTCCCTTTATTGGAAATAAGGTCTCTAGAAACAAAAAAGCTTATACCTATTTAAGAGACTCTATATTAAAATTTCCCAGCTCTTTTCAATTAAAACAAGAACTTTTACATTCGGGTTTTTCTGATGTAAATTATTATCCTTTGACTTATGGGATAGTTTATTTGCATAAAGCGAGGAAATAGTTATGTTTGACAATTATAATATATTGAATAAATTGCATCCTGGAGACAATGTATTAATAGAGATTCCTCATTTAAAAACAAGACTAAAAGTTAAATATATCGGTTGGGTAAGAGAGAGATTTATGTTAACAACTACTCATTTAAACTCCAATATTAAACAAATATTGATAAATAAACCATATGTAACTGTAATTTTTCTTGCAGATGGAAAGATTTATTCAGGAAATACTCAGGTTGTGCATTATCAATTTAGGCCCATTGAGATTATTTTTCTTGCAGAGCCTGAAAAATTTGATGTTATGAATCTTCGTAAAGCTGATAGGATAAGCTCTTTGCTCCCTGCAAAGATCTTTGATAAGGGAAAAAAGCAAAAATACGATGGAGTAATTGTGGATATAAGTGTTGGTGGATGTGCATTTGTTATTGATGATCCTGAAAACTCAAAAAAACTGAAAACAGGAGAGGAAGTGATTGTGGAATTTAACTTGCCCAATATTGATAAAGCACTTTCCATACCTTCAATTATAAAACGTATTTTTTCAAAACAAGATAAAGTGGGTTTCGGTATTGCTTTTAAAACAGAAGAGGTGGATGATATAGAGGCCATCTCTTCATATATTAAAGATGTGGCAAAGATACTGCAGTAGTTCTTACTTAATCACCATATACACTATAATAAGTCCTGTAATCATCGCTAAAAAACCCAAATTTCTCAAAACTAACGGAGACATCTCTTTTATATGTTCTAACATATTTTTTATACTAGAGGGAAATAAAAAATATATCATCCCCTCTATCAAAAACGCCATACCTATACCAACCAAAAGTAATTGTATAGGTGTTATTTCTAACTTCATGTGCTGATTTTTTATAAAAATGATGGATTGTGTCAATTATTTTGTGTATAAATTTTATATCTTTTACAAGTTGACTTTCCTGCGACACTCTCTTGTTGGCCCTGTTTTATAATTGGATATGGATAGAGCCTGAAAACTTCTTTTTATGTTATTAGAGCTCATGATTTTCCTCCACCCATTGAGGACATTTTGAGATCTAATGATATTGCTTATGTATGGTCTTATAAATTAGAATAGGTTGTTCTTCCCCGTTTTTTTTATAACTAAAGCCTGATCAAAAGATCCTTTTGCACAGCCTTATCCTCAGTTGACTATAATAATAGTTGTTTTATATAATTCTTAAAAAATTATAAGGTAAGGACAAAAGTTAAAAAATAGGAGGAATGTTATGAAAAACAAAAACTTTTTAATCCTTTCAGAAGCAATTTGTTTTGCAATTTTATTTTTATGTTCTGCCCAAGGTTTTGCAAAAAATGTTAAAGATTGTGAATCGTGCCATGCAAAAATTTCACCAGGAATCGTCAAAGATTTTCACAAAAGCAAGATGTCTAAAGCTGGATTAAATTGTGCTACATGCCATGGCAGTGCTCATAAATGTGCTGCAGATGCTGATAAAGCCCTGTTACCTACTATTTCAACTTGTAAGAGATGCCACAGAACACAAGTAAAACAGTATATGAGTGGAAAGCATGCCTTAGGTCTTTTGCCTATTACAGCTTTTCCAGATTTTGCCCACAAGCAACCAAAAGCATTTATTGCTGGCCAAAAAGGATGTAATGGTTGTCACAATCTTGGAATCACAGACAACCAGGTAAGAAACAATGAATTCAGAAAATATTATAAATATGGCATGGATTGTCAAAACTGCCACACAAGACATGCCTTTTCTGTAAAAGAGGCAAAAGAACCTGAAACATGCGCAAGTTGTCATACTGGATTTGATCATGCCCAGTGGGAATTCTGGTCACATTCCAGACACGGAATAGCTTATCTTACTGATAGAAAATCCCATAGGGGCCCTACATGTCAGGATTGTCATATGCCAGATGGTAATCACAGGGTAATGACTGGATGGGGATTTTTGGCCCTAAGGTTACCTGAAAAAGATAAAGAGTGGCTAGATTATAGGATTACAATTTTAAAGGCGCTTGGAGTATTAGACAAAGATGGAAAACCTACACCGAGACTTGATCTCGTAAAAAAGGCAAATATGGCAAGGCTAGATGAAGCTAGTTTTAAGGCTGAAAGAACTAAGATGTTAAAGAGGTGTGAAAAATGCCATTCTGCCAATTTTGCAGAGAATAATCTAAAAAATGCAGACCAAATGATTAAGGCTGCTGATAAGATCTTTGCTGAAGCAATTGAGCTGGTAGAAGGGCTTTATAAAGACGGTATTATTCCAAAGAAAACCAATATGGCAACTTGGCCTTATCCAGATCTTTTAACATTTTATGAAGTTAATACACCTATTGAAGAAAAACTCTATGAAATGTTCATGGACTATCGTATGAAGACCTTCCAGGCAGCATTTCATATGAATCCTGATTATACAACCTGGTATGGCTATGCAAAGATGAAAGAAACCCTTGTTGAAATGAAACATCTGGCAGAACAGATGAGAAAAAATATAATGAATAAACAAAAGTAAAAACATTTTTATCTGTAGTAAAAGACCCTCTTTTCTTATTAATAAGAAAAGAGGGTCTTTATTTTAAAACCCAATCATTTTTTATTCAGAAATCTACACTTCTTAATTTTGTCCTACCAAAATTTGTTTCAAAATCATATACAAAATACAGATAGATTGAAAGACAAGAAGTCGCACATATAACAACTTAAAATAAGAGGCTATAACATTATACACAAATAATGAAATGCTCTCTCATATGGAGGTTATATATGCCGCCGCATGATCTATACACTATTTTTTAAAGACATTTACTTGGGATTTTTCCTAACAACAACCCATCAACAAAAGAAGGGAGCAACGAATGTTGCTCCCTTCTTTATCTTTTTATTATTCAACAACTAATCATCATAATCTCCACTATCTTTAACATTGGCTTCCATTGCCTTTATCTTTTCAATACTCCACTCTTTTTCATCTTCAATTTTTTCTGCCTTTGGACCGAGGTCATAGGAATTTGCTTTGGCAATAATCTCTTTTGCTATATCAGCTGTATCTTCTGCATTAAAGACATTTACAATTAAATCATATACAAATTCTTCCACTGCCTTAGTCATTCTCTCCCTAATTTCCTTTGGTTCAGATAACAGGGCAGTTTCAAAAGGAAGGTTTAGCTTTTTGTAATTTCCACCTTTTAAACCATTTTTCTTGGCATATTCCACCATCTCCCTCCACAGCTCTTCACTTACACCCTTGTCTTTCTCTTTTATAAATTCGCCATTTTCATCTAGCTCAGCATTTCCATATTCATTTACCTTTACACCCCAGGTGAGCATCTGAAGCGCTGTTGCCACATTTGCCTTTGTGGTGCGAGTCTTTTCAGCTATCTCTTTTAATCTTTGAGTGCTATTTCCAGATGTGCCATGCTGGGCACCTGATACCTTATAAGGTTCCAGTGCCTTATGTATCTTTGCAGTTAAATCTACCTGGATTCCTGCCTCTGAATCCTGTATACCGTGCGTAGTTCCATTATTTAAGGCAATCCAATCTGGGAATATGGAATGGGCATTTAAGCCCCTGATTAAGAATAGGGCCTCTTCTGGGGTAGATAATCCCTCTTTTCCTTTTATCTCTCCAACCTCTGTCTCATATCCTGCCCATTTTGGGATATATTGAGCGAGTTCAATATTTGCAAGTAAGTTATCCCTATCAGGCATATGAGATGCGTCAATGGCAATTGAAGTTATACCAAAATCAAACATTGATGGAATCTGTTTTCTGGCCTTTTCTATGTCATCTTTGTTTTTTATTGTAAAATGATCTGCGTGAATTGCCACTGGAACAGTGATATTGAGCTCATTACACAGTGCATCAACCCTTCTTGCCAAATTCCAGAAATTAGTAGCACAATATGTGGATTCAGACTTGGCTATCTCTAAAATTATAGCAGCATTTGCACGTTGCGCAGCTAACAGAGCCCCCCTTATCACAAAATAATTTCTCCCATTTGCAGCAATGGTCATTGCCTTCCCTTTTTTAAGCATTGCCCTGTCAATGACCTTACCACTTACTATAAGTGCCTTTGAATTTGGAAAAAGCCTTTTGATGTTTGGGGGACGACCAATCTCCAAAAGTCTTTTATATGCTTCTTCTGTATGATGCATAATTATTCCCTCCTATGTTTTTACTTTTTAATCTAACTCCCACTCTCTCCAATTTCCCAGACCTTTAAGTTCGTTTTCCAATTGTTTCTTATCTCCTACCACTAAAATGTCCAATTTGTCCACATCCAAATATTTTTTTGCAACCCTGGATACGTCATTTTCACTTACCTTTTTTATGTCATCAATTAACTTTAGAAAAGAGTTGGGATCCATATCTCTCAACTCATAATATAGCCTTCTCTCCATAACCTTTCTAGGTGAATCATATCTAAACACAATGGAGTTCAAAAATTGTTCTTTAGCATCTTCTACTTCTTTTGCACTACATCCATGTTCCTTGATCTTTTTAAGCTCATCTATAACTGCCAAAATGGCATCTGTTACTGAGCTATTTTTAGTCTTTAAGGCCACAAAAAATATGCCTGGAAAATATCTCTCACATCCAAAATGGCTATAAACAGAATAAGCAAGTCCTTTTCTTGTCCTAATATTTTCAAAAAGCCTTCCAGAAAATCCACCACTTAAAACCATATTCATCACTTGCAAAGCACCATAATCTGGATTTAATCTATAATCTCCCAAATGTCCTAAAATAATAAAGGCTTGATTTGAATCTTTTGAATCAACTATAAATTTTTCCCCACCATTATAAGGTGGTTCAGGAAAATCAAAAACTACCTCTTGACCCTTTGGAAAAAGTGAAAACAGGTCCAAAACCCGATTTTTTATATCCTTAACTTGTAAATCTCCAACTATTCCAACAAGCAGATTAGATCCCACAAACAATCTTTTGTGAAAATCTAAAACATCCTGCATTGTTATATTATCCACACTTTCATAAGTAGGGATGCGGCCATAAATGGAATCTTTTCCATAGACTATTCTTTTAAATTCCCTGTGACCAATCTCCTCCTGATTGTCATTTCTCCTGGCAATTATACTTTTTAATCTTTTTTTGGCTAACTCAAAATTCTCTTTTGTAAAATTTGGATGTGCAAGTGAGTCCAAAATAACAGGCATGACCTCATAAAAGTCCTTTGACAAAAGATCAATGTTTACAACCGCATTTAAAAAATCAAAGTCTATATAAAATTCCACTGCCCTATCTTCTAAAAATACGTTAAACTGCTCTTCTGGATATTTTTTGGTTCCACCATTTAAGATCATTTGTGCAAGGATAAAATCCAGTCCCTCTTTTCCAGAGGGCACCACACTTCTTCCACCTTTTACATACATCTGAATCCTGATTAAGGGTAGTTCACTGTCCTCTATTACAAAAAATTTTATCTTGTTTTTAGACACAAAGCTGTGTATCTTATAATTAGGCCAGGAGATATCTTTGTCAAATTTTAGCTCATTGTATTTTTTGGGAGCATATGTTGCACAACTGCCAAGAGCCATTAATACCATAAATAACACCATCCTTTTCATTTTCTTTACCTTTTTTAATTTTTGTTATTAGTTGGAATTAATTTTCCCTCAACCATATTATCTTGCTTAAAATATTTCCTTATAACGTGTTGAATATCATTAGAACTCACATTCTTAAATTCTTCCACAATAAAAAATATGTTTTTCCAATCTCCATAAATTGCCTGGGCATATGCCAATTCTCTGGCCATTCCTAGATTTGATTCCATTTGTCTCACAAGTTCTGCCTTCTCTAAGGTATAAGCCCTTTGGATCTCATCTTTTTTTACTCCATTTTTTAATATATCATTTAGTTCATCATCAATTGCCTTTGACAATTTATCAACACTAACCCCCATATTTGGAATAGCGAGCACACCAAACAAACAAGGATATCTCTCCCCAGGAAATCCATAAAAAGCAGAAACTGAAAGGGCCAGCTTTTTCTCAAGCACAAGGTGTGAATATAGCCTTGAGCTTCTTCCTTCACTCAGGATATCTTCAAGCACCCTTAATACAACATAATCCTTATCCCCATATCCTGGGACATGATATCCACGAACATATATTGGCTGCGCATTACCAAAAATGGTTATCCCTTTTTTGGCATTTTGTTTTGGCTCCTTTGTATAAACAATTGGAGGTTCATCTCCTTTTTCAATGGAACCAAAGTATATTTGAGCAAATTTTTTAATCTCTTCAATGTCCACATCTCCTACTATTGCAATGGTAATATTTTGAGGCACATAATATTTTTTATAAAACTCTTCCACATCTTTAATAGTTGTATTTATAATGTCAGAATCCCAGCCAATGGTTGGGTGAGAATATGGATGTGCGGAAAATGCTATTGACCTAAAACCCTCTATCAATTTGCCCATTGGGGATGTATCTATCCTCATCCTTCGTTCTTCCCTAATCACCTCTTTTTCTGTATAAAATTCTCTAAAAACAGGATTTTTTAGCCTATCAGACTCAAGGGAAAACCAGAGCTCCACCTTATTTGATGGAAAGGAACAATAATATATTGTATAATCTGTAGAAGTGGCTGCATTTAAATCTTCTCCCCCATTTTTTTCTATAATCTTTGAAAATTCATTTGGTATAACATAAGAATCTGCCTGTTCCAATAATCTGTTAAATTTATTCTTTAACAACTTGCATCTATCACTTGATTTATCTTCATTTACACATCTTATATATTTTCTGTAAACATTATCTAATTCTTCCAATACCACCTTCTCTTTTTTCCAATCCTTTGTCCCTATATCCTTTGTACCTTTAAATGCCATATGCTCAAAAATATGCGCTATACCAGTATGTCCAATATCTTCATCAACGCTTCCCACTTTTACAAATGTAACAAAACTCACAACTGGTGTCTTTTCCCGTTGCATCACAACAAATTGCATGCCATTTTCTAATTTAAATGTATGTACTTTTTCCATTACCTGCTTCATAAAATTATCATCACCTCCATAAAGAAGTATACTATTAAAAAATAGAATATATACAACGAATAAAATTATTCTTTTTAACATTTTTTCTCCCACCTATTTTGTTTCATTATAAACTTCCTCTAATATCTGTCTTCCCCCCAGATCTAATATTTCTTGTGCAAGATCTAATCCTATATTTTTTGCATCACTTAACTTTCCCATTTTTTCCCTTAAAATAAACTTTTTTCCATCTAAATCAGAGACAAATCCAGTGAGCACAATGTGATTATCTTTAACAAAAGCATATGCACCTATTGGGACCTGACATCCACCTTCCAGCTTAAAAAGAAAGGACCTTTCAGCTATCACGCAGACCTTTGTCTCAAAATGATCTAAAAATGAAATAAGATCTTTTATATCTTCTCTATCCTTTCTGTATTCAATACCCAGTGCACCCTGCCCCACTGCTGGAATAAATTTAGGAGGAATAAGTTCCCATGAATATTGGGCAGACAGGCCCAAACGCTTTAGACCCGCCTTGGCAACCACTATAGCATCATACATTCCTTTTTTTAACTTATTTAATCTGGTATCTAAATTTCCCCTTAACACCTCAATCTTTAAATCTTGCCTAATACGCTTTATCTGTGCCTGCCTTCTTAAACTACTTGTGCCAATTTTTGCACCTTCAGGGAGTTCATGGATATCTTTATATGTTTCTGATAAAAAGACATCTACAGGTTCTTCCCTCTCTGTAATAATCCCCACTTCCAATTTATCAGGTAATATAGAAGGGACATCCTTCATAGAATGAACAGCAATATCAGCATCTCCCCGAATTAAGGCCTCTTCAATCTCTTTAACAAAGAGCCCCTTACCACCTATCTTGGCAAGAGGCACATCCAATATCTTATCTCCTGATGTCTTAATTATTTTGTATTCTATATCTATCTCAGGATATTTTTCTTTTATCTTATCTCCTATAAAATAGGCCTGCCAAAGTGCCAATTTACTTCCCCTGGTTGCTATCCTCAATTTATTCATGATTCCACCGTATAAAAATATCTCAAAAATGTGAGTTATCTACCACAGGTTGCACAACTACCACCACTACATCCTGCACAACCACCACCTGATGATGAAGATTGACCTTCAAAAGATGAGCCATTTCCAGATATCTTTTTTCTGCACACAGACATTAATTTTTTGGTATTTTCACCATTGCATTTTGGGCATTTAACACTATCTGGATTACCAAATACTAGTTCCTCAAATTTGTTATTACAATCCTCACAAATAAATTCATAAATTGGCATAACTTTCCCTCCTTACATATATAATTCTAATTTTTTCACTTCATCAAACAAAAAAACATCTACAAGCTCACATATCAAATGTATGGCACTTATATGTACTTCTTGAATAACAGGTGTATCATCTGAAGGAACTACTAAAGTGTAATCACATAAGTCTGATAACGATATTCCCTTTTGTCCAGTTAAACACACTGTCAATAATTTCTTTTCCTTTGCAATCTTAATCGCAGATATGATGTTTCTGCTCTTTCCAGATGTGGTAATTGAAATCAACACATCTCCTTCTTTGCCCAGTGCCTTGACCTGTCTTGCAAATACTTCTCTAAAGTGGTAATCATTACTTATGGAAGTAAGTATGGATGTATCAGTTGTCAATGCTATTGCTGGCAATGGGGGTCTTTCTAATCTAAATCTCCCAACTAATTCCGCTGCCATATGCTGGGCATCTGCTGCTGAGCCGCCATTTCCACAAATAAGTACCTTTCCACCTTTGACTAAAGATGCTGCAATATATCCTGCGATATCAATAATAAGCTTTGCATTTTCCTTAAAAAAGAGGGTCCTGACCTGGGCACCAACCTCAGAATGACGATTAATGATTTCCAATTCTTTGGTAAACATAAAGCGATCCTCAACACATTTATATAGAACTTGTTTTGTATAAAGTATATTGAGTGCTGTCAAACAAGAGATTATTTTTATGTGCGCAAAAAATTGACATAAAAAACTGGAAAATCTATTTTATCTGACATATAAAGATTTTATTTAAAATCAAAGGAGGATAAAGTGATGAAGGACAAAATATCCACAATCAAGGCGATGGAGATACTAGATTCAAGGGGTAATCCAACTGTGAGAGTATTTGTTGGTCTTGAATCTGGAATATATGTATCTGCATCTGTGCCATCTGGAGCAAGCACAGGCGAAAATGAGGCCCTTGAGCTAAGAGATGGAGACAAAAATCGTTATTTGGGAAAAGGTGTTCTTAAGGCTGTAAAAAATGTAAATGAGGTAATTACTCCTAAGCTCATTGGAATGGACCCCACTGAGCAGATAAAGATAGATCAAATTATGCTTGAGCTGGATGGCACTGAAAATAAGTCAAAACTTGGTGCAAATGCCATACTGGGTGTTTCCATGGCTGTTTGCAGGGCAGCAGCCAAATCGTGTGGACTACCTTTGTATAAATATTTAGGTGGAACCACAGCAAGGAGGCTCCCTGTTCCTTTTATGAATATCTTAAATGGTGGAGCACATGCTGACAATAGCGTGGATATACAAGAATTTATGATTGCGCCCATTGGTGCCCCAACATTTGCTGAGGCCATTAGATATGGCTCAGAGACCTTTCATTCTTTAAAAAAGATCCTGAAACAAAAAAACCTTGCAACATCTGTAGGAGATGAAGGTGGATTTGCTCCCAATCTTAAAAGTAACGAAGAGGCTGTTGAACTCATATTAGAGGCAATTAAAAAGGCTGGATATGAGCCAGGAAAAGATATTGCCCTTGCCTTTGATTCTGCAGCATCATCTTTTGTAGGAGAGGAACCTGGAACTTATGATCTAAAATGGTCTGGTGGCGGGAAAAAGACCAGTGATGAGATAATTGATATGTGCAAAGAGTGGACTGAAAAATATCCAGTAATCTCATGGGAAGATCCCTTGGGAGAACAAGATTGGGAAGGATTTACAAAAATTACTAAGTTACTTGGAGATAAAATCCAGATTGTTGGTGATGACATATTTGTTACAAATACCAAGTATATCAAAAAGGGTATTGAAGAAAATACAGCAAATTCTGTTCTCATAAAACTAAATCAAATAGGTACTGTAACAGAAACCATTGAGGCAATCCGTATGTGTAAAGACGCTGGCTGGAGATTTATGATCTCCCACAGATCTGGTGAGACAGAAGATGATTTTATTGCTGATTTTTCTGTTGCCATGGATGGAGGTCAGATCAAGACAGGCTCAGTGTCTAGAAGTGAAAGGATAGCAAAATACAATAGACTCCTTGAGATAGAGATGGAACTTGGCAAAGGAGCGCACTATTATTGGAAATAACAATAAGTGGGCAGGAAATATCCTGCCCTTAAAGTTTTATTTGTCCAAATAATTTTTTGAGGCAAAAAGTAGTCCTCTAAGCAAAAGATCAGGTCTTATCTCATTTATCAATCTTGATACAGGCTTAATTTTAGGGGCAAAACCACCTGTTGCCACTATAGTGATCTCTCCTTTTAAAAACTTCTTAAGCTCCTCACAAAGACCATCTACCATCTTTGCAAAACCAAATATAAAACCATGTGTCATGCTTGTTATTGTCGAATTACCTATTTGCATCTTCCTATTATCCATTTCTAAGCTAATTTTTGGAAGTTTTGCAGTCTTCACACTTAAGGCCTGCAAAGAAGAAAAAATACCTGGACATATAAGCCCACCTAAATATGAATTATCCTGGACGCACTCCAAGGTAGTAGCTGTTCCAAAGTCTATCACAATAAGACCTGGTGTGGAATAGAGCTCTCTTGCAGCATAGGCTGTAACCAGCCTATCTGAACCAACTTCGGATGGGTTTGCATATTTATTTTCTAAAGGTAGAGCAAAATCCTCAGGTACAAATATCACTTTACAATTGGAATACTTCTCTCCAGCTTCTTTAATAATTAAATTAAGGGGAGGAACTACTGAACAGACCATCCATAGATCAATTTCACTAACCTGAATCTTCAAATTCCTACACATTGCAACTATCTTAAAACCAAAGGTGTCTGCAGTTTCTTTCAAAGTGGTTGGCAATACATAGGTGGCAACAATTTTATCATCAAATGCTATACCCACCTTGGTATTTGTATTACCAATATCCATAAGTAAAATTATGTGTTTTTTATCCATACATCTCCCCTCATCTTAAAAAAGTTATTGAAAAAAAGAGAAAATTACAATACAAAATAAATATATCAAACTCAAGATGTTTATTTGTCTGAAAAATAGGACAAAAAATAACATCTAAAGCACATTCTCAGAAATTAAAATCTTTAAGGGAGGCATCTGATGATTGAGTTTAAAAGATACCATGAAACAGCCACGTTTCACAGCCCATTGGAAAATTTCAATAAAGTTACCATTGATCTGGAAATCAGGGAAGATCCACTAACGGGTGCAAGGAGCATCATAAATACCTATCTTGGGAAAAAATGGAGCTTATATCCTGATACAGATTATAATTACCTGGATGAAATTGGAGAAAAAAGCAAAGAAAGATGTTTTTTGTGCGATGATAATATAGAAAAATTAACGCCCTCTTACCCAGAAGATATAATCAAAGGAGGTCGGCTTAAATTCAAAGATGCAATCTTGTTTCCAAATCTATTTCCTTTAACAAAGTTTCATGCTGTTGTGCGAATAACATCTGAACACTATAAAAAAATAGGGGAAATTACTAGTTCAATGATTTTTAATGGCCTGAAACTTTCCATAGACTTTTTAAAGGCAACCTTTCAATATGACAACAGATATAAATATCCAACTATAAATGCCAACCACATGTTCCCAGCTGGAGCAAGCGCACCACACCCCCATTTTCAACCAGTAAACTTTTATATTCCATCCACTTATCACCAACTTTTATTAGATAAAGCCAGGCAATACTATGAGAAAAATGGTTCGTGCTATTTTGTGGACCTTATATCTATTGAAAAAAAATTAAAGGAAAGATTTATATGGGAAATAGGTGAAAGTGTGTGGTTATCTGCTTATTCACCTATGGGAAGAAACGAAATTCACGTCATCTGGCAAAATAAAAAAGATCTGTCTGAGCTAGATGAACAAGACCTCAAGGATTTGAGTTTGGGACTTGAAAGACTTTTTTCTTATTTTCACCATAAAAAGATTTCCACCTACAATTTCTCTCTTTTCGGCGGGCCATTTTATGAAAAACCTGATTATTTTAGATGTATCATGAAGATAGTAAATAGACAAAATGTGGTAAGAGACCACAGAACAGATGATTATTTTTTGCAAAAACTCTTAAATAGTGAACTCTCAGAGCTAACCCCTGAAGAGTTAGCAAAAGAGATAAAAAAATTTTTCAAATAAGACAACTTCACCCAAAAAAAGGTGCTAATCTTAAAAGATTAGCACCTTTTTTGCCTTTATTATTTTATCCACGGCTTTCCAACTGGAAGATTAATACCAACATCAGCTAAGATTATATGGGCCATTATATACCATGCACAGCACGCACACACAATCAGGTCCCAGGCTGCCAATGTTCCCAGAGCTTGGCTCCCTGCAAGTTCTTTAAAATCCAGACCAATAAATCCGAGAAGCAATGTCAAAAATGTAAGGGCGAGCGCTGTATTGTGTTTCATAGAGGCTATAAACAAAATAGCTGTGTAAATAGTCCAACCAAGGAGAAACCATCCCAGCCCTTTACCAGTGAATTTTAATACTGGATAGGCCTTTACCAATTCAGGATTAGTCCCCATAATTATAAAAAAGCACAACGCTATCCAGAATGCCCCATAAGATACAAATGCACTAAACCCAAAATTATTCCCCACCCTAAATTCAAAAAATCCAGCAATGAGTTGAGCAGCACCTCCATAAAATAGCCCTAACCATAACACCGGGGTTATTCCAACCCACCCAAGGTTATGGCACTGAAGTAGAAAGGTAGTCATTGCAAAACCACCTAACCCCACAGCTCCTGGATTACTAAATTTTACTTCACTCATAACACCCTCCTTTTTTTAAATGATTATAAAAAAATTTACCCCCCCTTTTATAACAGAAGACAGCCACATAACTGTCCTCTGTTTTTCAACCTTATCCATGCACCAACCTTTTAATCTCTTCTATTACATGAGGATTGGACAAGGTGGTAATATCACCAAGATCCTCTTTTTTATTAGATATTGCAGCCAAAATCCTGCGCAAAATCTTACCAGACCTTGTTTTAGGCATATCAGGAACAATAAATACCTTTGCTGGTTTTGCTATTTTACCCACAATATCACACACAGCATCTGTGACTTTTTTTGCTATTTCATCTGAAGGATCATATCCTGGTTTTAGGGAAACATATAGATGTGGTACTGTTCCTTTGATCTCATCATATACAGCAACCACTGCAGCTTCTGCTATTTCTTCAACAGTTAAAGCTGCTGACTCAATCTCTTTTGTTCCAAGCCTATGTCCTGCAACATTAATAACATCATCAACTCTACCTAAAATCCGTACATATCCATCAGCTGCAATTACTGCTGCATCACCAGACATGTATGGCCAATCTCTCCAATCCTTGCTCTTGGGATTCTTGCAATATTTTGCATAATATGTATCTACATATCTCTCCCTGTCTTTCCAAATTGTTTGCATCAGTCCTGGCCATGGATTTTTGATACAGAGATTTCCCGCTTTACCAGATCCTGGCGGTATCTCATTTCCCTCATCATCCAAAATCACAGGATGAATACCAGGGACCCCTGGGCCAGCACTTCCCGGTTTCATTGGTTTTATTGCAGGTACAGTGGAACACAAAAAACCTCCACTTTCTGTCTGCCACCAAGTATCCACAATAACCGCCTTACCCTTTCCAATAACTTTATAATACCATCTCCACACCTCTGGCTCAATGGGCTCACCAACAGTGGTCATGTGTTTGAATTCATAATTATATTTTAAAGGCAAATCTTCCCCTGCCTTTCTAAGTGCCCTAATGGCTGTGGGAGATGTGTGGAAGATATTTACCCCCAGTTCTTCAGCTATTCTCCAGCATCTCTCTGCATCTGGATAGGTGGGTGTCCCTTCATAAATCACAGTGGATGCTGCAAGTGCTAAAGGACCATATACAACAAAAGAATGTCCTGTAATCCACCCAATGTCCGCCATGCACCAATACACATCCTCTGGATGTATATCCTGAATTACCTTTGACATCCATGTAACATATGAAAGATATCCTCCTATGGAATGTTGCACCCCTTTGGGTTTACCTGTGGAACCACTTGTATACATCAAAAATAAAGTCCCTTCCGCTGGCATGGAAACTGGTTTAACTTCCTTGTGATAGTAATTTTTCAAAAGATCATTTACTATAAAATCTCTTCCCTCAACAAGTGGAGTAGGAGATGAGTATTTTCCTGGATATCTTTGCCAGATTAAAACCTTTTTAACCTTTTTCCCCTGCTCCTCTGCAACTTTTACTGCTTCATCTGCCTTTTGTTTGTGATCTAGAAGACTTCCTGCCCTGTAATATACATCCATGGTAATGAGTACTTCACTCTCAGCATCTACTAATCTATCTGCGCATGCTTTCCCACTGAATCCAGCAAAGACCTGTGAATGTATTACCCCTAAACGCGCACATGCAAGCATTGTAATTGGCAATTCAGGAGTCATTGGAAGATGTAGAGTAACTCTATCTCCAGCCTTAAGCCCACAAAAATCTTGTAAAAGGGCTGCCATCTCATTTACTCTTCTCCACAATTCTTGATAGGTAATCTTTAATATCCTCTCTTCTTCTGGTTCAGGCACAAAGTAGATAGCTGTTTTGTTTCTATATTTTTTTAAGTGTCTGTCCACGCAATTATAACATGCATTTAATTTGCCCCCCACAAACCACTTCCAGCATGGAGCATCAGATGTATCCAATATAGTATGCCAGTATTTGTCCCAGTCCAAAAGCTCTGCCATCTCCTTGAAACATTCTGGAAAATTGTCTAAACAGAAACGATCATAAACAGAAGAATCTGCGCAATTGGCCTGTCCAATAAAATCAGGGGAAGGATAATAATATTCTTCTTCTTGCCATCTCGCCTCACAATGTTTTGGTTCCATGTCCGCCCTCTCTCCATTCTTAAATTTTTAAAGTTAAACAACAAAAAAAATGTATAGTGTCGTGTGGTTGATTATTTTATGTAAAAAAGAGTAATTTTTGTCAACCCTTTTTTTAAATGAATTTTACAGGTAATGTGAATCCCACACTATTTGTAGACATTGAAAAGATAATAATTAACACATCAATAATTTTTATAAAATCTTTAAATTTAACTTTACTCTATCCCGAAATATGTTATTTACTTTAATTATTTGTTAAGTTAAGAATGACTTAAAACAAAGGAGCCAAAGATGAGTCTTAAAGATCTTAATTATCTTTTCAGACCAAAATCTGTAGCCATTATAGGCGCATCTAACAGGCCTAAAAGTATTGGTAATATAGTTATAAAAAATTTGATTAGCGGAGGTTTTTCAGGTCCTATACTACCTGTCAATCCCAGATATAGATCAATAGGTGGAATCCTGGCCTATCCAGATATTGCAAGCCTCCCTTTATCTCCTGATTTGTCCATTATTTGCACGCCACCTAAAATAATACCCAACTATCTGGAACAATTAGGTAATGCTGAGGCTAAAACCGTCCTGATAATGAGCAGTGATCTCAATAAGTATGAGGAAAGAGGTAAAAGTTTAGATAAACTGTGCTTAGATATTGCCAAAAAGCACTCCATGAGAATTTTAGGACCAAATTGTCTTGGAATAATAATTCCAAGAATAGGTCTTAATGCTACATTTGGCACAACAACAGTGTCAGCAGGGAAGATTGCCTTTATCTCCCAATCTGATTCTCTGGGTGTGGCAGTACTTGACTGGGCTCATCTAAAACACATTGGTTTTTCAACTTTCTTGTCTCTTGGTGACTCTCTGGATATAAATTTTGAGGAAGTAATAGATTTTCTTGCAGGGGATCCATATACTTCTTCTATACTTTTATATGTTAAACAGATCAGTAATCCAAGAAAATTCATATCTGCAGCAAGATCTGCATCTAGAAATAAACCTTTAATAGTAATAAAAGGTGCCAAAGTTGAAAATAACAACTCAGATATATTGGCCTTTGAATCAGGTGTAGAGGTAGATATTGACATTGTATATGATGCACTATTTCGCAGAGCTGGAATGCTCAGAGTTTACGAAATTAGTGAACTTTTCAGTGCTGTTGAAACCCTGGCAAGGACAAAACCTTTAAGAGGAGATAAACTAGCCATAATTAGCAATGGAGGCGGACCAGCACATATAGCAAGAAAAAAACTTTTAGAGCTAGGAGGAACCCTTGCTCCACTTAGTCAAGAAACAAAAGATAAACTAAAAAAACAATTGGGAGATATGTTTGTTGGAGAAAATCCCATTAGAATAATTGATCATGCACCAAGCGATGTATATTCCGCTGTGCTTGACACATTAATTAAAGATAAAAATGTAGACGCTATCATGGTGATCCATGTTCCCACTGCCTTTGCTTCAGCAAGGGATATTGCAGGAGCCATTGTTAATACCATTGGCCAAAGCAGGAAAAATATCTTTACTGTCTGGCTTGGTGAAAAAAACACAAAAGAGGCAAGGCGTATTTTTTCAATTTCAGGAATCCCAACCTATGAAACCCCTGATCAGGCTGTTAGAATATTCATGGACCTGGTAAACTTTCGCAGAAACCAAGAACTTCTTAGGGAAACCCCTCCTTCTGTGCCTAAAGAATTCACTCCTAATCCTCGACCAGCAAGAATGATTGTAAAAAATGCATTAAAAGAAGGAAGGGATACTTTATCACTTCCAGAGATTAAAGAGATCTTTTCCCTATATTCAATACACATTCCAGAGACCAGGTTTGTAAATTCTTTGGAAGATGTTACATTAGTAGCAAGGGAAATAGGATATCCAGTGTGCATAAAAATTGCGTCTAAAGATATACCTAATCCCCAGGAAATAGGGGCTATTGAATGGGATCTTGACAATGAAGCTGAAGTGAAAAAGGCAGCACAAGCAATACTTGGAAGGACTATTAAAAATCGCCCAGAGGCAAATATCGAAGGATTCATTGTCCAAAAGTCATACAAGAGAGTAGATGTCTTTGAATTGTTTTTGGGTATTTATGACCATGATGTTTTTGGCCCTGTAATAGTAATTGGTGAAGGAGGAAAACATGTAACAATAAACAGAGATGTTGCTGCAGGTTTTCCACCCCTTAATATGACCATTGCCAAAGAGATCTTAATCCATACCAACATCTATAAATTAATAGAACAGATTAGTGGTATTAGCAACATTGATGTTGAGTCTCTAAAATTGACCTTGGTTCAATTATCTCAACTTGTTATAGATATTCCAGAGATTAAAGAGATTTTTATAAATCCCCTATTGCTAAATGATTCAGGGGTGATGGCTGTAAACGCACAGGTCAAAATAAAAGAAACCAACATAAGTGGTGATGCAAGGCTGGTCATTAGGCCTTATCCCGAATATTTAGAAGAATATGTATCACTGCCTTCTGGCCTGAAGGTATTTATAAGACCAATCCGCCCAGAAGATGAAGAAAATCATATGAAATTTATGGAAAAACTCTCAGAATATGATTTAAGAATGAGATTTTTTGGGTTTGTTCACCAATTCACCCACACACAAATGGCCAATCTAACACAAATAGACTATGATAGAGAAATGGCCTTTATAGCCATTAACTTAACAGAAGGACTAGACAAAAACGAAACCGTGGGTGAAGTTAGGGCATATTTTGATCCTGACAATGAGGAGGCAGAATTTTCCATTGTTGTAAGGAGTGATCTAAAATTAAAGGGTCTTGGAACTATACTTTTAGATAAGATGATTAGATATTGCAAGATGAGAGGAACTAAGAGACTCATGGCTTACACCTTGAGAGATAATAAGGCAATGATCGCATTAGGGAAAAAATTGGGATTTGAGATAAAAACAGATCCCAATGACCCAGAAACAATTACATTATGGCTGGAGATAGAAAAATTACCAAAAGAATAAAACAGGATTTAAAAGAACTATTGGATAAATATCTTTTTAAGTCTGGAAAATGAATCTTCAAGGGAGGCCTTTTCTTCTATTTCTTGAACTAAATATTTATTTATTTCATTTATTTTCTCAATAGCAAAATCAATCTCTTTATTTGATCCTTTTTGATATGCTCCAATATTTATCATATCTTCTACTCTTTTATAAGTAGCAAGAGTAGATAATAATTTATTGCCAAGGGATAACTTTTCTTTATCAATCACTTGGTTTCTTAATCTACTAACACTTTTTAGTACATCTATTGCAGGATAGTGCCCCATATCAGCAAGTTCTCTGGTGAGTACAATGTGTCCATCCACAATAGATCTAACAGCATCTGCTATTGGTTCTGTAAAGTCATCCCCTTCTACCAAGACAGTATAAATACCTGTAATAGTGCCTTTATCTGATGTCCCAGCCCTTTCTAGTAGTTTTGGCAGTTGTGAAAAAACTGATGGAGTATAGCCTTTTGAAGTTGGAGGTTCTCCAACAGACAAACCAATCTCTCTGGAGGCCATTGCAAACCTGGTAATAGAATCCATCATAAGTAACACATCCATTGACTGATCCCTAAAATATTCTGCAATAGTCTGAGCTGTATAAGCAGCCCGCATTCTCAAGAGTGGAGATTGGTCAGAAGTAGCAACCACCACCACTGACTTTTTGAGCCCTTGTTCTCCAAGAGAATCCTCTATAAATTCATTGACCTCCCTTCCCCTTTCACCAACCAGACATATGACATTTACATCTGCTGTGGTATATTTGGCGATCATACCAAGAAGAGTTGATTTTCCCACCCCAGAGCCAGCCATTATACCTATTCTCTGCCCCTTTCCCAGAGTCAAAAGTCCATTTATTGCCCTAATACCAACATCCAGTGGCTCGCTAATTCTTCTTCTCAGTAAAGGATTCAATGGTTCTGCATATAGAGGATAAAAAGAGGAATATTTGACAGGCCCTTTATTATCTATGGGCCTTGCAAAACTATCCACAACCCTCCCCAAAAGACCACTGCCCACACCAATTACTGGAGGCAAATTCAAATTTTTGACTCTAGCCCCTGTCTTTATTCCAAACAGATCCCCATAAGGCATAAGGAGTACAGTGGAATCTCTAAAACCAACTACTTCTGCCAAAATCTTTTTTTTCTCATCTATTAATATCTCACAAACTGAGCCAATAGAAGTTCTCAGCCCTTTACACTCAACTATAAGACCCACAACCTTACTAACAACACCATACTGGGCCACAGTACGTAACTTTGATATATTTTCTATTGCCTCACTTATCTTCATACTCTTCTTCTAATGATATATTCTTTATAATCTCCATCAGTTTTTCTTTTCTTTTTAAAAAGGCATCTTCAACCATTGATGTCCCTGTATCTATTTGCACAGAACCACTACTTAGACCTTGTTTTACACTTATGTCCCACTTTTTTATATCTGGATAATTACACTTTATTTCCTCAATAATCTCTTTTATTAATGGATAGTCTTGTTCATTTACAAATATCTTTACCTGTGAAGAGTTATCTATTTCTTGAAGACAATCTTCTAATATATCCTTTATAACTGCCTTTTTTTGTTCAACAAATACAATATCTGATAATTTTTCAACACTTATAAATATAAGCTTTAATATCTCATCAATATATTTTTCAAAGATTTTTTTCTTCTCATTCTCTATATTATTTACTATTGTAATTAATTTAGCAGCTGTATCTTTTTTAATCTTTTCAATCTCTTCATGAGCCTTGGCCATGCCCTTTTTATATCCTTCTTTATATCCCTGTTCATAGGCATCATTTCTTATCTGTATTGCCTGTTTTTGTGCGTCTTGAACAATGGATCTTGCCTGTTCAAATGCCTTATTTTTTATTTTTTCTAAAATCTTCTTTTCTATATTCTCATCCCATAAATCCGTATCCACATGTTTTTTACTAAACTCTACCTCATCTACAACAATACCACTACTACCCAAAAAGATTCGTCCCTTACACAAGGACATCCTCGCCTCCTTTTCCTGCTATCACAATCCTGCCTTCAGCCTCGAGCTGTCTCACCACCTTTACAATGTTCTTTTGAGCCTTTTCCACATCTGAGATCCTGACAGGTCCCATAATCTCTAGGTCTTCTTTAATCATAGCAGCTGCACGTTCTGATAAGTTAGAGAAGAATTTTTGTTTAAGTTCCTCTGATGCACCTTTTAGAGCAAGTGTTAAATCTTCATTGGATATTTCCTTTAAAATCTCTCTTATAGAGCGATCATCAAGATTTTTGATATCCTCAAATACAAACATCAACTCTCTTATCTCTTCAGCTAGCTGTGGAGATTCCATCTCAATGTCTGCAAGTACCTCCTCTTCAACAGATCTTTCCACAGAGTTTAATATCTCAGCAACAGCTTGTACACCACCAACCTTTTGACCTTCACCACCCATTGCTTCAAGCTGTTCCCTAAGCACTGAATCTACTTCATATAACATCTCAAGTGGTACAGTTTCCAACTTTGCAAGTCTAAGCAATACCTCGGGCCTCACCCCTGGGGGAAGATTTTTAAGTACCTCTGCTGCTTGTTGAGAGGGAAGATATCCAAGTATCAGGGCCAAAGTTTGAGGATGCTCATTAGAAAGTATCTGTGCCATAATTGTAGGACTGAAATTTTCAAGACCTTTAAATGGTGGAGGTCTATAGTCATATTCCACATTTTTCATTATCTCTTCCACGGTTTTTCCATCTAAAGCCTTTGACAAGAGTTTTCTCGCCTGATCAGACCCCCCAACAATTACATGAGAACCTGAAATAAAGGTCTCATGAAACTCCCTTAACACCTGTTCTACAATTTCTTTAGGAATTTTTTCTAAATCCACCATAGCTCTTGAGACCTTCACAATCTCTTCTCTTGTTAACTCCTTAAATATTTTCTGTACATATTTATCCCCAAGGGCCAAAAGTAGGATAGCGGTCTTCTCTACTCCTGAAAGCTCTTTAACATCCTTTATCTCACGCATCACTTTTCCTCGATTCTATTTTTTGCCACCATGTTACCTTTTAGATTCTTCTCTTACCCAACCTTTAATTATTGCTATAGCCTCCTCTGGATATTTATCCAATATAGCAGCTACCTTTTGCTTTATCTCTTCAAAGGGCCTTTTTGACTCAAGTGCTCTTAACTCCTCTTCTGACAGTGGGGGAGCCTCAGTTTCTTCTCCTTCTGGTAGTTCTTCTATCTCAGCAACTTCTTCCTCTACTTTAGGCTTTACAATAGAGAGTATCACTGGTCTCAGCACAAACAAGATAAAGATTAGTAATACTAGTGTATTTAAAATAGGTTTTATAAATTTATGTAAATAATCTAACACTACCTGCCAAAAACTTGGCTCTGCAAGCTCTATTGGCGAAAATTGCATGGAGGCCACCTCTACTACATCTCCCCTTTTTGGATCATAACCCACTGCACTTTTCACTATATCCTTTATCTTTTCCAATTCAACATCTGACCTTGGTTCATATATGAGTTTTCCATTTTTACCTTTTTTATATTTCCCATCAACAAGCACAGCAACTGTAATTTTTGATATTTGACCTTTGGGGATGTGTACCCTTTGCTCCTGTTTGCTGATTTCATAATTAATAGTCTCCTGCATCCTGGAAGATTCTTCTGTGGTAGTAGTTCCTCCACCCTGTGCCTTATACTGAGGCCCAGCTTTTGATGCCTCTGCCTGTGCTGTTCCCTTAGATGACTCTTTTACCCTCTGCTCACTCCTTACCACAGATGAATCTGGATCATATAATTCTTTATAAATATTTTGTTCACTTAAATCAAGATCAACATTCACTTGAGCTATAACCTTTCCTGCCCCAATTACTGGAAATAGTAAGCTCTCAATCTTTTTTGTAAGTGACTGTTCAAGATTTAATTTATATTCCATCTGGCTTGTTGTTAAAGCCATTTCCCCTTCATTTTTAGATCGATAAAGCAGCCGTCCCCTATTGTCTATAAGAGTGATATTTTCGGGCGAAAGCCCTTCTACAGCTGTTGCCACTAGATTTACTATGCTCTTTATCTGTTCTTTTGTTAGTTCCTTTCCCCTTTTTAATTGGACCAATATAGAGGCTGACGCTGGAGTCTGTTCTTCTAAAAAAAGAGACTTTTTGGGAAGGACCAAATGAACCCTGGCAGCTATAATTTCAGGTATTGCAGAAATAGTAGTTGCTAATTCACCTTGAAGAGCCCTTTGATAGTTGATTCTTTGCACAAAATCCGTTTGTCCTATTGAGCTTTTTGAAAATATATCAAAACCTACACCACCTTTTTCTAATATATCTTGCCCTGCAATCTCTAATCTGAGCTCATACACCTTGTCCTTAGGGACCAAAATAGTCCCACCATTGTCTTGCAGTTTATATTTTATATTGTGCTTTTTTAAATATTTTACAACAGCAGCAGAATCTTCCTGTTTTAGATTTGAATATAATGCCCCATATTCTTCTTGATTTAACCACACCATTAAAAAAATGAACATAATGGTAACTGAGAGCATTACTCCAATTGCAATTATTTTTTGTGGGGTTGTTCCTTTACTCCACAAATCTTTTATTTTTTGATTCCACTTGGGTAATGGATTTTCCATTTAAAATAGCCTCCTACATAGCTAACTTATTTTTTAATAAGCTACATAGGCATATTAATCAATTGCTTATATGCCTCCATAACTTTATTTCTAACAGCAGAAGTAAGTTTCATTGCAATATCTGCCTTTTGAAGTGCAATCATTAACTCATGCACATTTTCATTTTTGCCTACTGCAAATTCCTCAATCATTTGATCCTTTTCTAACTGAAGATCATTTACTTTTTTCAATGATTCTTCTATAGTTTCCATAAAGGATTCTTTAGGTTTAGAAGTAGCATATCTTTTTGGTTCTGTATTTAATGCATTTAGATATGCATTGTTAGCTATTGACTTAATGCTCATACCCTCCTCCTTACCTTTTATCTAGCAATCTGAAGAGCACTATTTAACATAGTCTTTATTGATGTTACTGTTGATAAATTTGCCTCATAACTTCTTAGAGCTGTGAGCATTTTTGCCATTTCCTCCACTACATTGATATCAGGATAAGAAACATACCCGTCCTCATCTGCATCAGGATGATTTGGATCATACACCTTTCTCACACCATCATAATCTTCAACTATCCTATTTACTTTAACTCCCTTAATCTGTCTTTCAAGCTCTGTTCTCATGAGGTTATCAGACGGCCACTTTATTGGTGCTGACTGAAAAATAACCTCTTTTTTCCTATAAGGCCCGCCTTCTTGGGTCCTTGTTGTGTTTATATTTGCCAAATTCATAGATATTACATTTAAAAGTGTCCTTTGTGCAGACAATCCAGAAGAAGCAATATCTAGGGCTGTCATAAAATTTATACCCATTATTTCCCTCCTTCTACAATAACATCCTTTAGAAGTTGAAATTCCTTTGTAAGCACATTACTTAGTGTTTTGTATGCCAATACATTCTTGGCCTGAATAGTCATTTCTTTGTCTAGATCTACACTGTCCTCTCCTTGAACAACCCTGATCTCCAATTCTTTATAAAAATCTGGCTCTACCAAAACCGAAGTTGGCAGATGTCTTTCATTGGTCCTTGCCATAGCCCCAGATTCTTTTAAATTTAAAGCAGCTTGTAACTTCTCTTCAAAATCAATCCGCCTTGCCTTATAATTGGGGTTTTCTATATTTGCCAGATTACTGGCGACAATATTTTGACGTATCAATCTTAAATCCATTACATATTTTACAAGCTCTATATGTGGCTCAAACAACTTTTTCATAACCATCTCCTACTATTATTTTTTTTGTTAATTTGTATTAAAATTTTTGCAACTCCTATTCCAACTTTAATTGAAAAAAATTTATTGCCATAAATTGGAAGCTTTGACAAAATATCTGTGATTTTTATTGGATGTTTTGTCAAAAGAAGGAGGATATTAGACATGAAATATCTAAAAATCAAAAGGGCATTAATAAGTGTTACAGACAAATCAAAACTTATTGATTTTGCTAGATTTTTAGCAGATCATGATGTAGAGTTGATCTCCACTGGGGGAACAAAGAAAAAACTGG
>JAMOPG010000202.1 GCA_027064715.1 Desulfobacterales bacterium | reverse complement strand
CTTTTGCAATCGCCTAAAAAAAGGTATGGGCTTTATCTTTTTCATGAAAAGCTTACCAGTGATACGCTTTACCGCATTCGCGGTGAGGAATATGTTGCTGCTAAGATCAGGCTCCTTGAGACCAAAATTGAGGAATTGCGTCAAGCAAAACAAACGGCTGAAGGCCGTGAAAGGCGTCGTTTTGAAAAACAGATCACTGAGCTTGAGGAGGTGCTTGAGGATGTTCGTGAATTTGCCAAGCGGATTGATGCCATATTAAAATATGGCTATACTCCGCACATTGACGATGGTGTGCTTATAAACATGGCCCCGCTTTGGGAGCTTATACCCTCCTGGAAGGCAGAACCCAGGAAATGCTGGCAGGCTTTAGAGCGAGGTGATTATGATTGGTCACTTATGGCAATGGATTATTGGCCTGAGCGGGTCAAGGAAAAGTGCAAGACTAATAAATCTTATGCCATTGCGCATGGGCTGGTTGACGAGAAAGAGCTTTTGAAAGAGAATAGTTTGCGGAAAGGAAAAAAGAGGAAAAAAACTTTAGAAGGATATTTGATTAAAGATGAGTGAAGAAGCTGAAACTGAAAGGAGGCAAATTGTGCCGTGTGATAATTATAATGGCTCATAATCTTGCGCGAGGCAAATAATATAAAAATGTGATGGGAATTCAATTGTTATATTTGCATCTAAAAAATTAGATGCTTGATGCATCTTGTCTATAAATATAAGGCTGTAGGAGTAAAAATGAAAATTACAATAAGAAATTTAGCTAGAATAACAGAGGCCAATGTTGAGCTGAAGCCTTTGACTGTTTTTATTGGCAGAAATAATACCAATAAAAGCTATGTAGCTCATGTATTTTATGCATTATTTGATATGGTAAAAAAAAATTTAGGAAGCCTTTTTAGCTTTCCAGAAAAAGAAGAAATTGTTGATAAATTTAACATCTTTTTTAAGAAAGAAAAAATTTCAGGACATTTCCTTTATAGCTTAAAAAAAGAAAAAGAGGTTTTACAAAAGCTTTTAAGTTTATTTAATACCATATGGCAGCGTACTTTCCCAGATTATATAAAAAATCCTCACCTAAATACAACTATTGAAATTGATGAAAGTGAATTACTTAATCATATCTTTGAAGAGATGGATTGCCGACTTATTTTATATGATGAAAAAGATACGGCTGAGGTATTTGTATCTACATCATCTTTTCGTAAAAGAAATGTTTATTTAGGTTTATCTAGACTAAAAGAAAATGAGAAAGGAATCTTAGCAGATTTTTTGGTGAATATTGTTCAGGGATTAATAGGTACTTATTTTAAAGTTTCACACCCTTTTTTTTATTTTCCTGCAGCTAGGACAGGATTTTCATTAGCGCTGGATGATATTCGGAGTGGAGCATTTGAAAAATATAGTGGCATGCCAATCACCAGATTAAGTAAACCCACCATAGATTTTATTAAACAGTATGATGATATTAAACAGGAGAGACTATCATTTAATCCAGAAAGGCAATCTAAAGAGGTAAAAGAAATTTTATTGTTTTTTGAAAAACAATTATTAGGTGGTAAAATTTTATTAGAAACAAAGTCAATAGAAAATTATATTTTGAGGAAATTTGTTTACCGTCCACGGGGATTCAGCGATACACCTTTAGAATTTCATTGTGTTTCCTCAATGGTAACAGAATTAGCTCCTATTTATTCTGTTTTAAAAGTTTTAGGTGATATAAAAAATACTTTTTTAATTATTGAGGAACCAGAAGCTCATTTACATCCTTATGCACAACTTGAAATAGTAAAGTTGTTAGGAATGTTAGTAAGAAATGGTGCAAGAGTTTTAATCACTACACACAGTGATTACATTCTAAATTTTATTAATATTTTAATAAGAAGTTCTCAATTATCTGATGAAGAAAGAAAAAAATTAAACTTTAGAAGAAAAAAACAGGATTTAAGTCAATGTTTCTTAAAACCTGAAGAAGTTAGATGTTATTTTTTTAAAGAAAAGAAAAAAGAAGTTGAATTAAAGAATATTGAAATTACAGAACATGGAATAGATACTGAAACTTTTGAAGAAGTTTTAGATGAAATAGTGGGCATTTCAGAAAAAATTGATAATATTTTGTTTCAGAGGATAAAATCTAATGTGTCAAAATAAATTGCAACAACTATTAATTCAAAAAGAACACTGTAAAGAATATAAATGTCGAATAGAGATAGACTTAAAAGATGTGGAAATTTTTGATACAGAAAATGAAAAAGGGAGGAAATTACTAAAAAAATATGGATATATAAAATATTGTGACTGTATTATTTTTATAAAAAATGAAGTATTACTGGTTGTTGAAATTCTATGTGGATCTCTGAATGAAAAGGAATTAACAGATAAAGAAAAACAAGTTAGCACATGGAAGATGATTTTACAAAAAGAGAAAATAAAATTTAATATTTTTTGTTTTATTGTCTATTTAAAACGTTCTATGAAAAAAATTTTTTTTGAAAAAAAGAAATTGAGCTTACGCAATAAAGGAATTTTACTGGAACAATTTAAACGAACCAAAAATCCTTCTATTAAACTCAGTGAACTTTTGCAGTAAGTTTTTGCATCTAAATTCAGGGAGCATTTAAAAAAATATGAGCAAAGTTACAGATGAACTTTTAAATCTTCTTAAAAAACAGATTCAGGACCACGGAATAGTTGTCTGGTATGACCCGGAGGGACATTATACAAATTTGATAGGAAACCTTAAGCTCCCAGACACAAAAATAATAAAATACCAGGGCAGTTTTTTTAAGCTGCGCTATGATATAGAACCCTATCTTGAATTTGTGGATGAAAATGGAAATATCTGTGCAAATCCAGAAGTTCCGCCAAAAATTCTTGTCTATGTTCCTTTAAGTCGTCGGGACACAGACTATGCTTTAATTGAGGTTGAGTCTTATGGCACAGTAATGGAGCCAGGAGCCTCGCATTGGCAGCGTAATACAAGGCTTAAGGTCGTTGCTGAAAGGGTGTTTAAAAAAATAAGACCAGATCAAGTCTCTGATATATCAAAAAAAGTAGAAAAAAACATTTATACTTTTGAAGACCTTGATAGACTTTCAGAGCAAGATGGAGACCTGGGAAATTTAAAACTTATTTTTCAAACTTCTGTTCCAGAAGAGATATTGCTAAAATTTTTATGTTTAAAAAAATTTGATAGGAAAATTACAGACAAACATGCCTTACCAGAGCTTGGTAATTTAATTGAAACAGTAACAGGTTTTCATTTTGATTCTAATCAATCTTTATTGAAGTTTAAAGAAGAACTGGCTCGATATTTATTACTTGCAGAGTTTGTTCTGAAAATAAAGGATTTGCAATCCGTTCCTGAAACACTTGATTTTATACCTATTCCTGCATCTTCTGCACAACAAAAGTTTATTCTTGAATTTTGTGCTATGTGGCGAAATCGTTATGATTTACAAAACTCTTATATGCAATATGCCAATAAGATAGAAAAAAATTTGTCTCTTGCTTCTTTAAATCTTTCTGATGAACTTCTTTTAGACATTGAAACATTTGCAGGAATAGAAGAAATTTTATTTAGTTATGCCAAAAATCAAATACTCACAGATAATAGTTCCAAAGTTATTTCCATTGCAGAAAAACGCAAACAATTATTCTGGAGTAGATGTAAAGAAGAGTATAATTTTTACTGGCGTCTTATTAAAATTGCTGCTCAGTTGATTGAGTCTTGTAAACTGATGCAAAGTGAGCTTAAAAATATACAGAAAAGACCAGATGATTTATTTAGAGCTTATATTTATGGACGGGATATTTCTGAAAAAGAGTTTTTTCCATGGTATAGGGTGGATCAATTAAAACGTCATCTTGAAACTTATTATGCTAAATTTGATTTGGAACTGGATAGCTCTGATTTGGAAGAGATAATGCTTATTGCTAGAAGGAAATATTATGATGCAGCAGCTAGTTGTGCTGAACAAATGAGTAAGGCCATAGAAGAGAAAGGTCTTAATGTCTCAAAGTTTTTACGCCAGAGTGAGATTTTTCAAAAGAAATTGCAGCCTTTATTATCTGAAGGAAAGGTAGCCTATATTTTAGTAGATGCTTTGCGTTATGAGATGGGACAGGAGTTTATAAAAGGGTTAGAAGATGAATTTGAAATTAAAATAGAGCCAGCCATAGCACAGCCACCTACTATTACAGAAATAGGTATGGCAGCTCTGATGCCTGGAGCTGAACGCGGGATGAGGCTTGTAAACCCTGGACCTGGCAAGATAGGGATTTCTATTGGCGATCATTTGCTTAAAGACCGTGCTTCACGGATAAAATATTTCCATTCATTTTTTCAGGAAAAAGTAGCAGTTTTAAAACTCAGAGAATTATTTAAAAAGCGCAAACTGGATGAAATCAAAGATGCAGATATTATTTTAATAACATCACAACAAATAGACCGCAGGGGAGAACAAATTGAGGATAGTGGAGATGCCAGAATCTTTATGGAAGATGTTTTGGGTAAACTTCGCCGTGGTATTCGTAAATTATTCTATTCTGGAGTAAATCATATTGTGGTTGTTGCTGATCATGGTTTTGTTTTTATAGATGCAATAGATGAATCCATGAAGATAGAACCCCCTGGAGGTAATACAATAAATTTACATCCAAGGGCATGGATAGGCAGCGGAGGTAATGTTTCCCCTTTTTATATAAGATTAAAGGCACATCAAATTGGTATTCAAAGTGAGTTTGAATTTGCATTTCCCCGTGGACTTGCGTGTTTTAAGACAAGGGGGGAATTAAATGAGTATTTCCATGGGGGCCTTTCTTTACCAGAATTAGTAATTCCTATAATTTTAATTTCTTCTAAACAGAAACAAAATAATTTATCTGTAAAAGATATTCCCTGTGAAATAACAATAAAATTTAATCGTAAAAAAATAACAAATAGGCTTTTTACCATAGAAATTTTGTTTAACATTAAAGGATTGCTGCGGCAAGTAGTCAAAGAAGGAACAAAAAAAGTAAAAGTAGAGGTTAGAAGTGACAAATTAAATGCAGGTGATGTTATTTCAGCCGCCTATGGTTTTGATGAGATTAGCAGAGAAATTTTACTTAAAAATGCATGTCCAAATAATGTGACTATTATGTTAAAAGAGAATATTCCAAATACCATTTCTATCTATGTGTTAGATGTTGAGAGTGAAATTGTACTCGCATCGTTGCTAAATATTCCTGTGGAATTAATTATTTAAATGGAGGGTTGTTCATATGTCTGAACTTGATAAAAAGGCAAATGCTGTTTTTGAGGGGAAACTTGTTCGGAAAGATCTGGTAAGAAAGGTGAAAGTAGGGGCTAATGTTCCTGTGTATGTTTTGGAATATCTCCTTGGTAAATATTGTGCTACAGATGATCCCTTTGCCATAGAAGAAGGGCTGAAATTGGTGAACACTATTCTGGCAAATAACTTTGTCAGACCAGATGAATCAAATAAAGTACAGGCATTTGTGCGAGAAAAGGGTAAATGTAGTCTTATTGATAAGATTAAAGTGCGCTACCTTGCTGAGGAAGATAAGTACTGGGCAGAACTTGTAAACTTTGGCCACAAATATATTCATGTGCCTGATAAATATGTACGTCAGTATGAGCTGCTGCTCATGGGCGGAATATGGGCTCAAATTGATATAAAACACGAATATGACGAAGAAGTAAGGGGAAGACGCAGTCCTTTCTGGATTGAGAAGATAAAGCCCATTCAGGTTGGTTCTTTCGACCTGGAAGATTATGTGCAAAGACGGAAAGAATTTACTTCAGAAGAATGGGTAGATCTCTTGTTAAGAAGTATTGGGCTAGAGCCTCACTTTTTTGATAAAAGGAAAAAACTCCTTTTTCTAGTGCGGCTGATTCCTTTATGTGAACCCAATTTCAATTTTATTGAGCTTGGTCCCAGGGGTACGGGAAAATCTTATGCCTATCAGGAGGTAAGTCCTTATGCTATTTTACTTACCGGGCCCACTACAGTAGCCAATCTTTTTTACAATATGCGAACTGGGAAAATGGGCCTTGTGGGCTTGTGGGATGCGGTTGCTTTTGACGAAGTGGCAGATTTACAAAAAATGCCTCAAGAGGTAATTACTACCCTTAAAACATATTGTGAGTCTGGCACTTTTGCACGGGGCAAAGAAGCATTATCTGCTCATGCTTCCATTGTGATGTTTGGGAATACCAATCAGCCTGTTGAACTAATGGTTCAAAGTTCTCATCTTTTTATGCCACTACCCGATGTAATTCGGGAAGATATGGCCTTTCTTGATCGTATCCATTTTTACCTTCCTGGCTGGGAAATTCCAAAAATGAAGAATGAATTTTTTACTGGACATTATGGATTTGTGGTAAATTATCTAGCAGAGGCACTGCGGGAACTCAGGCGTCATAATTTTACTGAAGTGATTGACCATTATTTTTCCCTGGGGTCCCATTTAAATGCGCGTGATGTCAAAGCCGTGCGCAAAACAATATCTGGATTAGTTAAATTGATTTACCCAGATGGTGAGTTTTCCAGAGAAGAACTTGGTGAGCTAGTAGAGGTAGCGCTTGAAGGGAGAAGAAGGGTAAAAGAACAACTGAAGAAAATGGGGTCTTTTGAATATCATCAAACTTCTTTTTCGTATATAGACAAAGAGACTAGAGAGGAACGTTTTGTAGGCGTTCCAGAACAAGGAGGCAAAAACGCCATCTCGGCTGATCCATTGCCCCCAGGTTCTGTTTACACAGCATCAGTTGATGACCAGGGAAAAGTAGGACTCTATCGCCTAGAAGTGGGATGTTCTCCAGGTTCAGGGAAACTTCGCATTGCAGGTGGAATAGAAGGGTCTATGAAAGAATCCATTCAGAGGGCATTTTCATATATCCTAGCGCACAAGGTGGAAATGGGTATTGCTAAACTGGTTGACAATACGGATTTTCATGTAGAAGCTATTGACCTCTTAAATAACCGTGTTTCCTGTGAACCAGGAGTAGCTTTAATTATTGCCATTTTTTCTGTCTTAAAAAAACAATCTACTATTTCGTCATTAATTGTCATGGGAGATTTAAGTATTCAAGGGAATATTAAACCTCTTCGCTCATTGGTTGAACCCTTGCAGGTAGCTATGGACAATGGAGCAAAACGCGCCCTTATTCCCCTTGAAAATAAACGTAATTTTCTGGAGGTTTCAGGAGATATTATTGAGCGAGTTGATCCAATTTTTTATTCAGATCCTATGACTGCAGCCATGAAATCTCTCAGTATTACCTAAAACAGGTGATTGTTAACATAGAGGTTGCCTTAAGGTTTAATAATTGATTTAGCCATATCAAGAGTAGGTTGGGGGTTGGTTAGATTTTAAGGCCTCCCACCTCTTCTGCTGAGCATATGGGATTGGGCTGGATACTATAAACTTATTTTCCAGATTTTGGTTTATTTTAATGGGTTTTTAATATTATAGGAGGAAAATTTTTTGAAGGAG
>JAMOPG010000201.1 GCA_027064715.1 Desulfobacterales bacterium | reverse complement strand
ATTCTCTATCCACTTTTTATTGTTCAGATACCATTCAACAGTTTTTTCAAGACCTGTCTCAAAATCCACACTGTGGTTCCAACCAAGTTCCCTTTTTATTTTGTCACAATTTATGGCATATCTTCTGTCGTGTCCTGGACGGTCTTTTACAAAGGTTATAAGTCTTTTGTAAAAATCCTTTGGTTTATAAGTTTTTTCTGCGACAATCTCACAAAGTTTGTTTATAAGGTCTATATTACGCCACTCGTTCTCACCACCAATATTGTATTTCTCACCTGGCCTTCCTCTATTTAAGACTAACCAAACTCCCCTGCAATGATCTTCCACATATAGCCAATCTCTTATATTTTTTCCGTCACCATAAACAGGAAGGGGCTTTTCTTCCAACATATTTAGAATCATAAGAGGAATAAGCTTTTCTGGAAATTGATAGGGTCCGTAATTGTTTGAACAATTGGTTATTACAACATTCATTCCATAAGTGTAAAAATATGCCATTACCAGATGGTCTGATGACGCCTTTGAGGCCGAATATGGACTCCTTGGTTCATATGGACTATGTTCATAAAAATATCCTCTATCCCCCAAAGAACCGTATACCTCATCTGTACTAATATGATGAAACCTTGTATTATCATATTTGTCTTGCCAGAATTTTCTTGCAATTTCCAGGAGATTAAAAGTACCTAAAATGTTGGTAGTTATAAAATCCTTTGGACCATAAATCGATCTATCTACGTGGGATTCTGCGGCAAAATGAATAATTGCATCTGGATTATATTTGTCAAAAATCTTTTCTAATTTATTAAAATCACAAATATCCACTTTTTCAAAAAAATACTTATCTCCACTATATTTTTCATAAATATCTGTAAGATTTTCTAAATTTCCTGCATATGTCAATTTATCTAAATTCACAATAATGCCCTTAAATTCTGTTTTTTCCAACACATATCTAATAAAATTCGACCCTATAAACCCTGCTCCACCAGTAACAAATAATGTATTATATTCTTTTACCATTTCTTTTCCTCATTAAAAATTTTTGGGTTATATCCTCGTACTACAAATCAATGAATAAATTTAAATACCACAATCAATATTGTTATTATTGTAAATCCAATACTCATAAATTTAAACATCATGTCAAAACGTTTAACAAACTAAAATTACGAAAAATGCATGTTGGTCTGTATTATGAATTTTTAATTATTTATAAGTCTCATAATTTTGCCAGAAAAAAATTAACTGCTCACAGGTAATTTCCTAAAAGGTAATTAACTAACGCATATGAGGTGAAAAATTACCTGTGGACAACAACTTTATCGCTCAATTTTTAGAAAATATCAAGTTTTCCTCCACATCTTTTGATTGTATTATCCTTTGCGGTTACATTACAGATCTCTTCTATGAAGCAGGCGTTGTTTATTTCTTTAACTTTATGGGTTTTGTTAAACGTTCTAATGGCGTTAGCCCATTTTCACTGACCTATCTGCCAATCGCCTAGAGACTTTTTTATTAAAACTAAAAACTTGCTATATCCTGCCTCTCTAATTAGTCGATGCTTAAAAAATATATATAATTTACTGAAAATACCTTGCAATTTGTATGCTTTCCCCTTTAAAAACGTGAAAAAAATTTACCTTTCTTAGAGAAGCTAAATCATTGCAAGTTCTTAAGTTATGAGGGTTAAGCCTTGATGGATGAGGAGATAGGCTTTTCAATATTAGATGGTTGTGATGCACTATGTTGTCAGTCGATTTATATTGTCAAAATATTGACAAAACGTTGCATATTATTAAAAATTTGGATGTTAATTATTTATATATCAAATAGATTTAGTTTTATTCTCTTTTTATTGCCTACATTTACCACGTCATAAGTAGTAAGTATCCTAATTTGAGCTTTAAGGTGTTCTGAGATTTCATGCAGATAAAATGTATTGCGGGGCATCCATGGGGGCACCCATAGATTTTGGTCACAAAAAAAGCCTGTTAGAAATTTCTCTCTAACAGGCTTTAATTATTAGCTATTTATTTATGCCGAGGGGCGGAATCGAACCACCGACACGGGGATTTTCAGTCCCCTGCTCTACCGACTGAGCTACCTCGGCTTATCACCTTAAAAAATTAAAGAACCCACTTCCCATGCCGAAGGGGAGAGTCGAACTCCCACGGGATATAATCCCACTAGGTCCTGAACCTAGCGTGTCTACCAATTCCACCACTTCGGCGCTGTAGACAAGTTAGATGTATATATAAAATTTTTTAGGTTTGCAAGTCTTTTTTAATATGTTTTTAAATTTTTTTATTGTGGCTTTTTCATTAGCTTTATTATTTTATAAGCAAGTCGCAAGGCCGCAAGTGCCTCTTCTCCTGATACTGGCACATCTTTATCTTCTATAATAGAGGTGGCAAATTCCTGTAATTCAAGTTTCAATGAATTTACTTCTACCAAAGGTGGCTTTATTAAATAGACTTCTTTTTTTTGGTCATTTTCTCCAATCTCACCTAAAAATATGGGATTAAATCCAAATTGTCTTAAATAAGAATTATCTTTTAGGCTTATAATCTCACTTTTTTTATTTAAAAAATCAATGGATATGTATTGATCCCTTTGAAACAATCTCATCTTTCGCATATGTTTTGCAGAGATCCTGCTTGCAGTGAGATTAGCAACAGCACCGTTTTTAAACTCTATCCTTACATTTGCTATATCTTCTGATGGAGAAACAACTCCTACCCCACATGCGTGCACAAAATTTATAGGAGAGTCCACAAGCTTTAAAACAATATCTATGTCATGAATCATTAAATCCAAAATAACACTCACATCTGTGCCCCGAGGATTAAATTTACTAAGCCTGTGGGCCTCAATAAACATAGGTGATAATTTGATATGTCTTAAACACAAAAAAGCAGGATTAAACCTTTCAATATGACCAATCTGCAATTTTAGATTTTTTTGTTTTGCCAAGGCTATCAATTTTTCTCCTTGCTCTACCCTCTCTGTAATAGGCTTTTCAATAAATACATGGCAATGTTGATTCAAAGCAGCTGTGGCTATTTCAAAATGGGCGTGTGTGGGAACAACAATAGATACCGCATCACACAAATTTAAAAGTTCTTCTACATCATAATATGGTGTGACATTATAACATTGAGATATTTCTTTTAATCTTTCTCTGTTAATGTCATGTATCCCAACAAGATCGATCTGTGAAATATCCTTTGCAACTTGAACATGATACCTGCCAAGATGTCCTACTCCAATTATCCCTAATTTTATCTTTTTCATATACCCCTCTATGAATTTCCCATTATTATTTTTGCAGCCTCTAAAGATGCCTGGCTGTCACCAAACTTATCTCTTAACGTTGCAAGCTCTTTTTTTATTTTAAAAATTTCTTCTTCATTACTTAACCACTTAGACAAAATATTAACCACATTATTAGGAGTAAAATCATGTTGGATTAATTCAGGAAAAACTGGTTTATTCAACATGATATTTGTCATGCTTATAAATTTTATAAAATTGGTATTTACAAACAATCTACCAATAATATATGTGGGATAAGAGACCTTGTATACTACTACAGAAGGGAGTCCAATGAGTCCACATTCTAAAGAGGCAGTGCCAGATGCAACTATACCAACCCTACTTTTGGCCATTTCAATATATCTATCTTCAAAATCAACTAATCTATATTCAAGATTGCTTAACCAACTTTTGTTTATAATCTTTTCTGATATATGTGGTGCCTTCACTATTTTTATTTGAATATCAAAAGACTTTTTTAATATATCGCAACTTAAAGACATTATTGGAAGGATCTTTTGTACTTCCTTTATTCTACTACCAGGAAGAAGTATAATTGAATTATTTTCCCTCACTATTTTATCTAGGTGTTGAAAATCTAAATATTCCATCAATGGATGTCCCACATATTCCACATCCAATCCATTTTGTCTATAAAACTCTTTTTCAAATGGAAAAATGCACAACAGTTTTTTTACATATTTCTTTAAAAACTTTATTCTACCCTTTCTCCATGCCCAAACCTGAGGACTAATATAATAATAAACTGGTATATTCTTTTCCCGTGCAATCTTGGCAATCTTAAAGTGAAAATCAGGGGCATCAATCAAGATGACCTTTTCTATATTAATGTCTGTAAAAATCTTTTTTATATGTTTATAAGCCTTAAACACCCTTGGGATATGGGAAATCACCTCAAATAGTCCCATTACAGAAAACTGTTCAGCATCAAATACCAGATCCATCCCTGCGGCTGCCATATTTGGACCACCGATCCCCAAAAACTTACTCGTACAACCAAGCCTTCTCAAACTTTCCATTACCCTTTTCCCATGAATGTCTGCAGAGGTCTCCAATGCACTTATCCAGATGTATTTATCCATTTCATAACTTACGAATTATTTAATAATCTATTTATGGTTTACCCCAATAAAATAAAAAACCCTAGTTTAGACTTTCTAAACTAGGGGCAACGTATAAAAACATCTAAAAATATTCAAGTGATTTTATCTTTTTTTATCAAAACTATCTGAATGTCTTGGACCTCTCTTGTTGAAGTTGTTTTTGTTATAATCCCTTTTTTTATGGTGGTATCTATTCCTCTGCTCTTCCAGCAAAACTGCTTTTCTGCTCAATTTAATCTTCCCTGTATCTTTCTCTATATCTATCACTTTGACCCTTATCTTTTGACCTGGTGAAAATTGCTGATGGATATTTGAGATCCTTCCAACATCCAGTTGAGATATATGTACAAGCCCATTTACTCCAGGTAGAATCTCAACAATAGCTCCAAAATCCTTTAGTAATTTAATCGTGCCCTCATATATCTTACCTAATTCAGGCTTTTGGTCATAATACATTATCCTTTCAACTGTCTTGGTAAGTAATTCCTTGTTAGGAGCAAAGATAGTAATTTTACCTGTATCTTCTATATCAATTGTAGCTCCTGTATCTTTTAGGATGGCCTTAATATTCTTTCCCGAAGGCCCAATTATATCCTTTATCCTTTCTGGATTTACTTCCAACACCTCAATCCTTGGAGCATATTCAGAGAGCTCTTCCCTCGGTTTTGAGATCACTTTTTCCATTTGTTCTAATATATGAAGTCTTGCCTCTTTTGCCTGGTTCAATGCCTTCATTAATATCTCTTTGGAAATCCCTGTGACCTTGATATCAAGTTGAATTCCTGTGATCCCTTCTTTGGTCCCAGCAACTTTAAAATCCATATCCCCCAAATGATCCTCATCACCAAGTATATCAGTCAAGATATAAAAATCATCATCCTCTTTAATCAGCCCCATGGCCACTCCTGCCACATGTTTCTTAATTGGTACACCTGCATCCATCAGTGCAAGAGATCCAGCACACACAGTAGCCATTGATGATGAACCATTTGACTCCATTATTTCAGATACCAATCTTATAGTAAAAGGAAACTCTTCAGGAGAAGGTAGCACAGGAGCAAGGGATCTCTCAGCCAGGGCACCATGTCCTATCTCCCTACGGGATGGTCCCCTAAGCATCTTCACCTCGCCCACGCAATAGGGAGGAAAGTTATAATGCACCATAAACCTCTTGCTTACATCCCCTGTCAAGGTCTCCACATGCTGTTCATCCTGACTTGATCCTAAAGTGACTACACCTAAGGCCTTTGTCTCTCCCCTGGCAAAAAGGGCAGAACCATGTGCCCTAGGAAGCAGCCCAATTTCTATTGAAATATTGCGTATATCAGTAAGAGATCTACCATCTATCCTTGGCTCATTATTTTTTATCCATTCTCTAACGATCTCACTTTCCAACTTTTTTATCATTTTAGGAACATTTTTTAGCCTCTCCTGAAAAGCTTCGTCCACTGAAAACCTCGTAGTAATCTCATTTACTATTTGTGTTTCCACTTTTTTTAAAGCATTCTTTCTTTCCACTTTTGATGGAATTCTCAAGGCCTCACTTAATGGAGCTTTACCTAATTCCCTGACTAAGTTCTCAAGCTCCTGATCCTCCTCCCTTTGTTCAACTAAAATTTTTGGCTTTCCAACCTTTTGTCTCAGTTCCTCCTGTGCATCAATCAACTTTTGAATATGTTGATGGGCCCACTCTATTGCCTCAACCAAAAGCTTTTCTTCTACAAATTCACTTGACCCTTCCACCATTACCACTGCCTCTTTTGTCCCTGCAACCACAATATCTATTTTGCTGTATTCCAATTCTAGCTTAGTGGGATTTACAATAAAATTACCATTTACATACGCCACCCTTACGCAACCTATTGGTCCTAGAAAGGGAATTTGAGAAATATGCAGTGCTGCAGATGCACCATTTACTGAGAGTACATCAGGATCACAGTCAGGATCTGCTGATAACACAGTTGCTATTATCTGCACTTCATCCCTAAAACCTTCTGGAAACAGTGGCCTTATGGGTCTATCTATTAATCTGGAGACCAAAATTTCTCTTTCTGAAGGCCTTCCAATCTCTCTTTTAAAATAGGTTCCGGGAATCCTTCCTGACGCATAGGACATCTCCTGATATTCCACAACCAGAGGCATAAAATCTATTTCTCTTTCCAATGGTTGGGTAACTGCTGTCACCAAAACAACAGTGTCTCCACCCTGGACCCACACACTTCCATGGGCCTGATTAGCTAGTTTTCCTGTGCTAAATTTATATTCTCTGTTATCTATAATACTTTTGACTATTACCTCATTAATCTCTCCCATTATATTCAATCTCCTAATGTTTTATTCTTGGTCTCCAAATACTCCCACACTAAATCTTGAAGCAAATTTCAGAGATGAATTTAAATTAGGGATGAGAGAATGCCCATCCCTGGAAGTCTCTAAAACAGCTTATTTTCTCAAATTGAGTTTATCAATAACCTCTTTATATCTACGCACGTCTTTTTTGCGTAAATAGTTCAACATCTTTCTTCTCTGTCCAACAAGCTTGAGTAGTCCATTTCTAGAATGAAAATCGTGCTTATGAACCTTCAGGTGCTCTGTGAGATAATTAATCCTTGCTGTTAACAGGGCTATCTGCACCTCTGGAGACCCAGTGTCCTTGTCATGACGTTTAAATTCATCAATAATCTTTTTTTTGTCCTCAGCTAATAATGCCACAGCAATACCTCCTTAAAGATGATTTTTAATAATATTTCTTTTTCCAAAGCCCCCTGAGTACTTTCCAAAAAAGCTCCCCATCTCTCTTAATTACTTCCATAAGGGCTAGTGCCTCTTTTTGAGTGTCTAAAAAAATTGCCTTGTCACCCTCTTTTACTTCTTTTTCATCTTTGATGTCACTCACCCTTAACATAGCCCCATTTTTTACCTGTAAGGCAATTTCTCTATCCACTTCCACCTTCTGCCAATGGGGAAGTGCATTATGCAAGGGGATAATCTTTTCTGGAAAAACCTCGGGGTTACTGAGTAAATAGTCCAGGGCAACTGCTTGGTGAATGTGGTATGGAAAGACCTCTTCCCTAATGAGTTCTACCAACACACCACCAACATTTAATCGTTTCCCCAGGCTGTGGGCCAGGGAACGAATATAAGTGCCCTTGGAACATCTCACCCTAAATTCCACATATGGTAACCTTATGTCTAAAATCTCAACATAGTCAATAAAAATTTTTTTCGTTTTTTTAGGGGGATTTCTCCCTTTTCTCTTTAATGCATAAAAAGGCCTTCCCTTATATTTGGCAGCGGAATACTGAGGAACTTCCTGCTCTGTTAAATGCTTCCATTCTAAAACCGCTTGTTCCACATCTTCTTTTTTTAGACCATCTATAGTCACACTTTTTACAATATTTCCTTCAATATCATAAGTATCTGTTTCTTTGCCTAACTCAATCTTACCTCTATAGGTTTTAAGCCCCTCCATAATATATGACGCTAATTTTGTCCCTTGACCAAAAAGAAGCACCAAGACCCCACTAGCCATAGGATCCAATGTCCCAGCATGGCCTACCTTTTTTTGCTTAAAAAATCTTTTTATCTTTTCTAAACAAGCTGTTGAGGTTGGTCCTTTGGGTTTGTCTAAAATCAATAAGCCATCATATTGCTTAACTGATCTTTTGCCCATAAACATTAACTATTTTCCAAAAGAAATTCCTCTACTTTATTCACCAAAAATTTCTCTGCTTGCTGAAGGGGCAAAAAAATTGATCCACCAGCTGCATTTTTATGGCCGCCACCATTTAATCCTTTTGCAATATTACTTACATCTACTTCCCCATATGATCTCAAACTCACCTTAACCCTATCATCATCCTCTCTCAATGTAGCTGCTACCTTGACCCCTTTGATCACTCTCAAATAATTTATAATACCTTCACAATCTTCCTTGGTTGTAGATGTCCTTTCAAGCATATCTTTAGATATGGAAATAATGCCAAGCTGTCCGTCTAAATAAAGCTTGGCATTTTGCATGGAAAGCCCATGAAGATGTACTTTATTTAAAGTCCAATACCTTTGATATTTTCTATTAAAATCATCTAAATCAAAACCATTTTCAAGTATTTCTATAACTATTCTTAAAGTAGCAGGCCTTGTGTTACTAAAGGTAAATGATCCAGTATCAGATACTATTGAAGTATAAATACATTCAGCAAGTTTGTCTTTTAATTCAATATTAATCTCTTTTGCTATGTAAGCAATCATCTCTCCAACAGATGACATTTTGGGATCAACCCAATTTATATCTCCAAAATAGTCATTAGTTACATGATGATCTATGTTAATTATGCACTCATATTTTAAATTATCAATAGCAAGCCCTGTCCTAGATAACTCTCCACTATCTAAGACAATAACAGTGTCATAATCTGTTTTTTTAAGAAATGAATTTATATTTTTAACAAATTCAAGATAATAAAATCGCTCTGGTATGTTGGATTTATTAAACAATACAACATCTTTATTCAATTTTTTCAAAATATAGTAAATAGCCCCCATGGATCCTATGGCATCTCCATCAGGATTTTCATGGGCTACTACTAAAAAAGAATTTTTATCTTCTATATTTTTTATAATTTCTTCAATAGGTTTATCTTTATGCATAATATTTTCATTAGACACTAAAAATTTCTATAGTTGTATCTGTAATTTCCTCACTAGTAACTCTTTCAAGAAAATTTAATACATTATCAAGCGCTGTTTGAATTACTCTTCCATTATTTCCAACAGTCACAACTCCCAGCACTAATCTAGTCAAACTATCTTGAGATTCAACTTCTGCAACAGATATATTGAATTTATTCCTTAATTTTTGTTTTATACTATTTGCTATATTTCTTTTTTCTTTTAAAGAAAAAACTCCATGCAAATAAAATTCAATTTTAAGACAACCTATCTGCATATAAATACTCTTTTTATAAAGAGGTAGGTCTTTCTTCTACTTCTTCAAATGCCTCTATTACGTCTCCAATCTTTATATCATTAAAGTTTTCCAAACCAACACCACATTCATATCCTTTTGTCACCTCTTTAACATCATCTTTGAATCTCTTTAAAGAGGCAATTTTACCTGTATATACCACCACCCCTTCCCTAAGGAGCCTAACTTTTGCATTTCTTTGAATCTTTCCATTGACCACCACACATCCAGCAACAGTTCCAACCTTTGGAATATTGAATACTTGTTTTACTTCAGCCTGACCAAGGTATACCTCTTTTATCTCTGGCTCAAGCATACCAATGAGTGCTTCTTTTACTTCATTTACTAGATCATAAATTACAGAATAATATCTGATGTCAACACCTTCCTGCTCTGCGAGTTCCTTAACCTTTGCAGTTGGTCTTACCCTAAAGCCTATAATAATTGCATCAGATGCAGCAGCCAATCTCACATCATTTTCATTTATAGCACCAGTTGCACCATGGATAATCTTTACATTGACCTCATCTGTTGACAATTTGCTCAACGCCTCATTGATTGCCTCAAAGGAACCCTGAACATCAGTCTTTACTATCAAATTCAAGGTCTTTGTTTCTTCTTGTTCCTTTGCCTTAAAGAAGGTCTCCAGGGTTAATTTTGTCTGCTTTGCAAGCTCTCTTTCCCTATGCTTTTGCACCCTTGCCTCAGCGATCTTCTTGGCAACCTTCTCACTTTCTACTACCACAAATTCCTCTCCAGCCCTTGGCACATCGTCAAAACCCTGGACTTCCACAGGCATAGATGGACCTGCAGCGTCAACTTTCTGACCTTTATCATTTATAAGTGAACGCACCTTGCCGTAATTTAATCCACATACAAAGGCGTCTCCTGTTTTCAATGTTCCTTCTTTGATTAACACAGTACCAACAGGTCCCCTTCCTTTATCTAACTTAGACTCAATTATATATCCCCTTGCACGTTTATTTGGATTTGCCTTTAATTCTAACACTTCAGCCTGAAGTAATAACATCTCAAGCAATTGATCTATACCAATCTTCTTTTTTGCTGAGATTGGAACATATATTGTGTCTCCACCCCACTCTTCAGGGATTAGTCCATACTCAGCAAGTTCTCTTTTTACACGTTCTGGATCTGCGTTTTCTTTATCAATCTTGTTTATAGCCACAATAATAGGGACACCTGCGGCCTTTGCGTGATTTATGGCCTCTTTGGTTTGTTCCATCACTCCATCATCAGCAGCCACTACCAAAATTACAATATCAGTAACCTGGGCACCCCTTGCCCTCATCTCTGTAAATGCCTCATGACCAGGAGTATCCAAAAATACTACGTAATTATCTCCAACCTTTACATGATATGCACCTATGTGTTGTGTTATTCCTCCAGCTTCCCTAAGTGCCACATCTGACATCCTGATGGCATCAAGCAAAGTAGTCTTTCCATGATCAACATGTCCCATTATAGTTACAACAGGAGGTCTTGGTTTTAGATCTTCAGGTTTGTCTTCCTCTTTTGGAACTATAAATTCCTCTTCAGAAAATCCCACTTTTTCCACTTCATACCCAAACTCTGCTGCAACTATAGATGCAGTGTCAAAATCAATGGATTGATTTATGGTGGCCATTACACCTAGGCCAAGAAGTGTCTTTATTATCTCCTGCGCCTTAACTCCCATTTGTTGTGCAAGTTCTGAAACCCTTATTGCTTCTTCTATTTTAATCTTTCTCTTTTCTGCCTTTATAGGCTGGGTTGAGATTTTAGGCTTTTGTTCTTCTTTTTCCTTTGCTTCTGCCTTTTTCTTTTTAGGGACCTTACCCCCTGTTTTATCAACTACATCAGCTTCTTTTTTCTTCTTCCAATCTTTTTTCTTCTTCTTTTTAATTTCCTCTTCTTCATAAATAGAAGATACATCTACTGTTTTTTTGGCCTTTTTCTTCTTTTTCTTTCTACTTTCTTTTTCCACACTAACTGGGACATCTACTGGGATTTCTTGTGTTTCTTCTACAGGGGATTTTTGTTCTTCCTTTTTTTCCTCATCTTCTTTGGGGGCAGGCTTTTCAATTACCCTTGCTTTTGGAAATGATCTTCTCTTTCTAAATTTTCTGTCCCTAAAAAACCTTTTTTTTCTATAATCTTTTGATTTTTTCCCTTCCTTTTTTTGATCTTCTTTTTCTTCAGATTTCTTATGCTCAGAAGTATCTGGGGGGGTGGCCTCTATTTTAACTTCTTCTTTGTTTTCTTCTTTGACTTCTGGTTGTTTTGACTCTTGTTGTTCTAAAGCAGATATTTTATCTTCTTTTTTAGTTTCTTCAATTTTTTTCGCTTCTTCTTTAATTGCCTTTTTTTCCTCTTTTGATTCTTGCTTATTAGATTCTGCAGGTCTTCTTCTAATAATAATTCCCCCTGAAACCTTTTTCTTCTTAACCCTTTTGTTTTCCTCTTTTAGAGACTTATATTTTTTTCTTATTTCTTCTACCTGTTCTTTTGTAAGTCCACTCATATGACTTTTTGCTGGAATCTTTTCTTCTCTTAAAATTCTCAAAAGCTCTTTATTACTTATGCCAAGCTCCTTTGATAAATCTCTAACACGCATCATTATGGCCATAATCCCCCCTTCAATCCCCTTTTCCAAAAATCTTTCTTTTCTCTTTTAAAAATTTTTTTTCTGCTATGTTTTTGCATTTTAAATTATTACACACATAAAAACCTCGTCCTGGAAGCCTTTGTTTCTCATCCAATATAAATTTTCTGTCAATTAAAACATATCTATTTAATTTATATTTTTCCATCCTAGTTCTACAAATTATACACATTCTTATTGGGACGTGTTTTTTTGCCAAACCCAAAGATCTCCCTCTAGCAAATACAAAATATACATAGATATATATTTAAGCAGTTAAAAGATTTAAAGCAGATTTTAATTCCCCTAATTTTTTTTCATCCATTCCTTCAATAGCTAAAATTTCTTCATCTGATGCATCTTTTATATCCTCTAAAGAATAAAATCCTGCATCATAAAAGGCTTCCACTTCAAGCTCCACAACCCCAGCTAGTTGCTCCATCTTTTGTCTGTTTTGATAGATCTCCCCATAACGACTTTCTGTAATAATGTCTATATGCCATCCAAGGAGTTTACTTGCTAATTTTACATTTATCCCTTTTCTCCCCACTGCTAGATAATATTGATTATCTGGCACCACAACTTCCAAACTCTTCTCATCTTCATCCACTGTTATACTGGTGATCCTTGCAGGGGCTAAGGCATTTACTGCATAGGTAGTGATATTGGGACTCCATACAATAAGGTCAATCTTTTCTCCTTTAAATTCCTGAATAATCTTGTTTATTCTAGATCCCCTAACACCAACACAAGCACCAATTGGATCCACATCCCTATCCTTTGAATAAACAGCGACCTTTGCCTTAATTCCTGGTTCCCTTGCAATTCCCATTATTTTAACTGTACCATCACTAACTTCTGGAACTTCCCGTTTAAATAAGGCCTCCATATAAGATGGATGTGATCTAGACAAGATGATTTGTGGTCCCCTGCCCTCTTTTTTTACTTCTATAATATAACCATCAACCCTATCACCCCTTTTATAGTGTTCTGTGGGAATCTGTTCATCATTGGGAAGAAGGGCCTCGGTTCTACCTAAATTTATTATAAGGCCTGCCCGCTCCTTTCTCTGGACTGTTCCACTTACAATTTCTCCCACCCTATCTTTATATTCTTCATAAATTATCTCTTGTTCAGCATCTCTCATTCTCTGAATTATCACTTGCTTTGCAGCCTGTGCAGCTATGCGCCCCAAATCTTCAACTTCAAGCCTAAAGCCAACCTCATCATCCATCTGGACATTCTCATCAATCTCTTTTGCCTCCTCATATGAAATCTCAGTCTCTGGATCTTCTACTTCCTCTACAACCCTTTTAAATTGATAGACCTCTATATCTCCTGTATCTTCATTGTAATTTACTTCTATATCTAAACGGTTGTGATACTTTTTATTAACAGCAACCTTTATTGCCTCTTCTATGGTATCGATAAGTACATCCCTATCTATCCTTCTTTCCTTACTTATGGTTTCTATTGCCTTTTTTAACTCCAGTCCCATCTAAAAACCTCCAAATATGAGCTTTATCTTATCTATCTCATCCCAATGAAATTTTATATCACCTTCTTCTGTCTCAAGAACTATTTCTTTTTTATGAGGTGCTATAGATTTCAACTTCCCTTTCCACTTTTTTCTATTTTCCTTTAATTCTTTAAGATTTATAGAAAAATTCTTTCCTATGTATTCCTCTAACTGCTCTGGATAAAAAAACCTCCTGTCTACTCCAGGGGATGAGACCTCAAGGGTATAAGAACCAGGTATTGGATCTTCTACATCTAAAATAACATCTAAATGCTTTGAGACTTCAACACAGTCAGATATTGATACCCCTTTGGGAGAATCAATATATACCCTGAGTATACTCCTTCTTTCTGAACCAAGATATTCTATACCCCATAGATTATATCCAAGAGAAGAAACCGCATCTTCTACTATTTTCTTTATTCTATCCATTAATAAATTTATATCCATGATCTTTTTTGCTCCTTATATCAAAAAAAAAGTGGACCTAATTTAGGTCCACTCCACATTTTTATCTGTCAAATATATTATGGGAGTGGAGCGGGTGACGGGACTTGAACCCGCGACTCCAAGCTTGGGAAGCTTGTACTCTACCACCTGAGTTACACCCGCTCTGTCAAAATATTTTTTATCCAAAATCATCAAAAGAGTCAAGGATTATCTTTCATCTTTTCATTTAAATATGTTTTTTATGTGTCAATAAATTGTTACCATCCTCTTAAGCCAAAAATCTTTACTAAACAAAATAACAATAACGCATATTTTCTGTTTTCAACAAATTTGGTCTGTTTTTTGCTAATCTTTAAGCAAAGGAGGTTTTTTCCTATGCAAGACAGCGTATATAATAGCCTATTTGGAGCATTAACTCAACAATACACCATTGATCTCATAACCAATAATTTGGCAAATGTCAGCACTCCAGGATACAAGAAGGACAAGGTTGCATTCGAGGATGTACTTACTCATTATGCCCATGACTTTTTAGATCCCAATAAAGGGATTACAGGGGGTGTCAGGTGGCCAGAAAAGGACCTGTTGACACAGCCAAGGATAGGTGAGGTTGTTATAGATTTTTCTCAAGGCCAACTTATTCAAACAGGAAATCCCTTAAGTTTAGCAATTGAAGGGCCTGGTTTTTTTAAGGTGCAGACACCCCAGGGAATAATGTATACCAGGGATGGAAATTTTAAACTAGATCCAAATGGATTTATTGTAACAAATAAGGGCTATCAACTTTTGGGACAAAATGGGCCAATACAGGTTCCAACTTCTAAAAACATAGAGATTACCTCAGATGGAATAGTATATGTAAACAACAATCAAATAGACATAATTCCTGTGGTAAATGTGATAGATCCTCAAAAGCTACAAAAAATTGGAGGAAATCTGTATAAGCCAATACAGCAAGTTCAAGAAATACCAGCACAAAAAGCAAAGATCTATCAAGGATACATAGAATCTTCAAATGTGGAGGTAACCACAGAAATGGTGAGAATGTTAGAAGCATTGAGAATTTTAGAGGGGTTACAAAAGACCATGACAAGCACCAATGATGAAGACATAAATTTAATAAATAAAATGGGAACAACTGAATAAATAAAAAAATAAGGGAGGGTGAAAATATGCTCAGATCACTATGGACAGCAGCCTCTGGTATGATTGCTCAAGAACTAAACATAGACACTATAGCCCACAACTTATCCAATGTTAATACAGTGGGTTTTAAAAAGAGTAGGGCAGAATTTGAAGACCTCATGTATCAAACACTAAAAATAGCAGGACACCAAAATCAAGCAGGGCAGACGATTCCCACAGGCATCCAAGTGGGACTTGGGGTTAGACCTGGTACTGTGCATAAATTCTTCACTGAAGGCAATCTACAAAATACTGGAAATCCTTTAGATCTGGCCATTGAAGGAGATGGTTTTTTTCAGGTGGATATGAATGGTCAAATTGCTTACACCAGATCAGGAAACTTTAAATTAAATGAAGATGGTGAAATAGTTACACCTAGAGGATATGTATTACAACCGCCTTTTACTGTTCCACCAGAAACAGTGAATATAGTAGTTACTAATGATGGACATATCTCTGCTTTAGATAAAGAAGGCAATGAACTTGCTGGAGCTGATATCCCTATTTATACTTTTATTAATCCAGCTGGTCTTAATGCAATAGGTGGAAATCTATATTTGGAAACACCTGCATCTGGAGCAGCACAACAAAGGACCCCTGGGACAGATAATGCTGGAAGAATAGTTCAAGGCTTTTTAGAAATGTCAAATGTAGAGTTGGTTGAAGAGATGGTGAATATGATAATTGCCCAAAGGGCATTTGAAAGTAATTCAAAGTCTCTAGAAACAACTGATTCTATACTTAGATTAGCAAATAATATTATAAGGTAGCGGTTATGAGGCAGATAATATTTTTGTTAATAATATGTTTTTCAATTGTAACAGATTTATATTCATATTCAATCCAGATTAAGAATGTTGTAATTACTGAAAAAAACATTTTATCACTTAAAGATATATGTGATATTAAAGAAAATAATGAATATTTTAGTTCTATAAAGGATATCCCTTTAATAAATATTGAAGATTTTCCAAAACATAAAAAAATTTCAGGAGATGTTATAAAAAACATCTTAGAAAAAACAAGTGTCAAAGCCCTTTTATCTGAAATCTATATACCAGATTATGTAGACATATACAAAGGCAAGATTGTATTAACTAAAATTCAATTGATTAATATCTTAAAGAACTATGTAAAGAGTTATACTCCGTATTTAAGAGGAGACAAAATAATCAGAGATATCTCTTTACCAGAATATATGGAACTTAGAGAAGGAGAAAAAATAACAATCAAACCTATTGGAGGGAAAATAAGGCCAGGACACAACAGTATTAGTTTTGTCATAGTAAAAAATAATAAACAGGTAAGAATAAGGCCTGCAAAATTCTTTTTAGATGTATTTGCTCCAGTTCCCTGTGCAGCACGACCCTTAAATAGGGGAGAGATGTTAACACCTGAAAAAGTGACTTTTGAAAAGAAAAACTTGGCATATCTTCCTAAAAACATATGGGACGGCAAAAGTGGACCATGGAGGATAAAAATACCAATTGGCACTCATGAACCTATAACTTTACTTAAGCTTGAGCCAATGCCCACTATCACAAAAGGACAAAAGGTAAACCTCATATACTCAGGGGAACATATCCTTTTGCGCACAATAGCAATAGCAACAGAAGATGGGAAAATAGGAGATATAATTAAGGTGATAAATCTTCAAAGCAAAAGATATGTATATGGAAAGATCATAAATAATGAAACAGTGGAGGTAAGATGAAGAAACTAATTTTAATAATTACAATGAGTTTTCTTGCATCTTGTGCTGGGAAAAATCCAAATTATATCCCAACACTAGTTCCTCCTGAACCAGCTCCAATATCAAAAATAGAGAATCCAGGCTCCTTATTTCAACCACAAGATGCCAATTTCTTATTTGAAGACAATAGGGCAAAAAAGGTTGGAGATATTGTCCTTATCAAGATTGTGGAGCAGAGTACAGCATCAACAGAATCTGACACTAAATCTGAAAGAAAATACAATATCTCAGCTGGGTTTGACAACTTTTTGGGAAAAGACAGGGTATTTGGGTTGCCAATTTTGCCTGTTGGATCCTCTCCAATAATTAAGGCATCCAATCACAACAAATTAGATACCTCAGGAGACACTAGTAGAAAGACCACGGTTCAGGCAACTGTTGCAGCTCGTATTATCAGGGTTTTTCCCAATGGTCTCATGGAACTGCAAGGTTACAGGGAAATATTGGTTAATGGAGAAAAACAAATAATCTTTGTTAAAGGCCTAATTAGGGCAAGGGATATAGGCCCAGAAAATACAATAACATCAGATCAATTGGCTGATGCAAAGATTTATGTTTATGGGGATGGGGTATTATCAAATAAACAAAAAGAAGGTTGGATGGAAAAATTGGTGGATAAGGTATGGCCATTTTAAAACATCTTAACAAAAAATATCTAATTGCAATCCTCACAACATTAGTATCTATTGTTTTATATTCAAATTCAGCCAGGTGTGAAGTTGTGCGACTAAAAGACATAGCCAGATTTAGCGGTGTTCGTACAAATCAACTGGTAGGCTATGGACTGGTAGTGGGACTTTCAGGAACAGGGGATAAGAGGGGAGCGCAGTTTACAGTGAGGTCTATAGCCAACATGCTGGAAAATATGGGCATAAAGGTAGACTCAAAACAGATACAACCCAAAAACGTTGCTGCAGTTATAGTGTCAGCTCAAATGCCAGTATCTGCAAGACCAGGGGATAGGCTTGATGTAACTGTTTCTTCAATAGGTGATGCATCTAGTCTTTTAGGTGGAGTTTTGCTCCTTACACCATTAAAAGGAATAGATGGAAAGGTATATGCAATTGCTCAGGGGCCTGTGCTGCTTGGGGGTTATTCAGTAGGGGGTCAGGCAGCAGCTAGTGTAAAAAATGTGCCCACTGTGGCAAAGATACCATCAGGAGCCATAGTTGAAAGACCAACACCCTTTGAGTTTAATTCTCAGGACAAGATCACTATTTCTCTGGATATCAGGGACTTTTCAACAGTTGAAAAAATAACTGAAGACATAAACAAAAAACTTGGAGGGCCCTATGCTGTTGCAAAGGATATATCCACAATTGAGCTAACAGTACCTGATCAATTTAAGCACAACCTAGTACCTCTAATGGCAAGTCTTGAAAACATGTATGTAACACCAGATTCAAAGGCAAAAGTAGTGGTGGATGAAAAGACAGGGACCATTGTCATGGGGTGGGATGTAAGGATATCTCCTGTGGCAATTGCCCAAGGGAACCTTCAGGTAGTTGTAAAGGAAATACCACAGGTGTCACAACCAGCACCATTTAGTCTTGGCATGACTGTAGGGGTCCCTAGAACACAACTAAAAGTCGAGGAAAAGAAAAAGAAATTAAATATAATAAGGGGTGCGAGCTTAAAAGAATTAATAGATGGATTAAATGCAATTGGTGCATCTCCAAGGGATCTAATTTCTATACTTAGAACACTTAAAGCAGCTGGCGCCCTACATGCTGAATTGGAGGTTTACTAATGTATAAACTAGGTGTGCCCAATACAAATCTAAATCCAGTAGAAGAAAAAATAACCAGCCAATTAAAAATGACAAAAGGATCAAAAGATAAAAAAACGTTGAAGGATACATGTCAAAAATTTGAAGCTATTTTTCTGGAAAAGATATGGGATGAGATGAAAAAGAGTGTATCTTCTGAAGGATTGTTTAAAGATCCCCTTAATAATAAATATGTTGATTTATTTGACTATGATTTTTGCCTAAAAATGGCAAGAGATGGTGGAATAGGTCTTGCGGGTTATCTGTATAACAATCTTGTTGAGCAACTTGAACAAAAAAGCCATGAAACCATTTTAGATAAAAAAGATATAAACAATACAAATCAATTAAAAAACACACAACAAACTATCTCCAGTGAACCACCAAATATAACTTATGAAAATGAAGATCTATCCGATAAGATTAATGAAATAGCAGAAAAGATAGAAAAAAGGGCAGAGGCTGAGAATAATTTCTTACCAGTTGATGGGAAGATTTCATCTACCTTTGGATGGCGACAAGATCCTTTTTTAAAAGAGATAAGATGGCACAATGGTGTGGATATAGCAGCGCCAAAAGGGAGTCCCATAAAATCTGTAACACAAGGCGAAGTGATTTTTTCTGGCGAAAAACATGGTTATGGAAATGTTGTAATAATCCAGGGGAAAAATGGAATTAAAACCATTTATGCCCATAATGAAAAAAATTTAGTAAAACAAGGAGATAAAGTAAAAAAAGGAGATGTCATTGCCCTGGTTGGAAACACTGGACGCGCAACAGGTCCGCATCTACACTTTGAATTAAGGATAAATGATAAACCAGTGGATCCTATTAATTTCTTGTATCCAAAATATGCCAAAAAAATATATAAAGAACATGAAGGAGCCTAAGATGGAGAGGATAATACCTTCTTTAAAAAGACAACTGGCTGCACTTAAGTTGCTTTTTTCTCTGCAACAACAAGAATACAAATTGCTCATTGATACACAAAAACAGGGACTACAAAAAAATCAATTTTCCATACAGAGATTAATTAATCATATATTAAATGAAAAACAATGGTTAAAAAAATATATTGAAGAAAAGTTTAACAAATCAAGTTTGATGGAAGTGATAAATGAGGAGAATGAAGAGGTAAGGTCTTGTATTACTGGTCTTATTAAAAAAATTAAATCCTTGGAAAAAAAATGCATGGACCAGGCTACCATTAATGCAGATCTTGCAATTGCTCACCTTGAACAGACCAAGGAACTGGTAAATTTTCTTTATGATAATTTGAGACCAAAGGCCAAAAATTTCTACTCAAGGCAAGGTATTTTGAATGAAAAAACAGAAGGTCCATGTATTTTTAGTGGGAGGCTATAGATGCCAGGACTTGGTGCAGTCTTAGACATAGGTAGATGGGCACTTTTTTCATCACAAAGTGCAATTGAGACAACAGGTAACAATATTGCTAATGTAAATACCCCAGGATATTCTAGAAGAAAGGTCATATTAGAAGAGGCTCCTTCAATTGACTATGCTCCAGGTCAACTGGGAACAGGGGTAAGGGCAAAAGAAATCGTCAGGATCTTTAATGATTTTATTGAAAAGCAATACCTGGATAAATACACATATCAGGAGAGGTGGAGGACATTACACGAGAACTTAGACAGTGTGCAGGCTGTTTTTAAAAATAAAGAAGAGGCTGGAGTCAGCGCTGCAGTTGAGCAATTTTTTGCCTCCTGGCAAGATTTGGCCCAAAGGCCAGATGATTCCAGTGTTAGAACAGCTCTACTTGGGAATGCTGAGAACTTAATTCAAGCAATTGATGTTTCATCAACTGACCTCCAAAATCTCCAAATGCAGATTAATGATTTTATTGAACAAGATGTAGAAAAGGCCAATAAACTCATCAAAGAAATTGCTGAGCTCAATAGACAGATAACAGCGAGGTATCATCCTGGACAAAACAATCCCAATGAGCTCTATGACAAGAGAAATTCTTTGATCAGGGATCTTTCCCAACTTTTAGACGTAACAGTAATAGACCATGGAGGAGGAGATCTGCTTATTACAACCAAGTCTGGTTATACACTTGTTGATGGTATTGAATATTATAGACTGGCCTTAGAAGGTCCTCAAACCATCACCCTTCTCACACCAGAATCAACTTTTGATGGTCAAATATATTTTAGTGGGTCTGATGAATATGAATATACATTGGAAGCAATTAAATCAGGTTCAGTGGTGGGAAGCAGTGCAAGCGATGCAAACGCAGCAAAATTCAAAATATCTATTGATGGGGGGAAGAGTTGGCTAACTGATGAAAATGGAAACTTAATTACGATTCCTGCGAGAAATTATGATTCTCGTGTCACTCTTCCAACCAGTGATGTGCAAGTATGGTTTGGAGATCCCAATGATCCTAATCAATATTCTGGATTAAATTCCATTGAAGTAGGAGACACCTTTCATATTGTCCCTAAACACGGTTTATACTGGTATAAGACAACTTCATCTAAGGTAAATATAACGCCAATGGTTCTTAGTAATGGAGAGGACAATACTAGAAGATTGGTTGGTGGCACTCTTGCTGGAATGTTCTATTTTAGGGATAACTATATTGGAGAAATCAAAGAAAAATTCAATGAATTTGCAAAAGAACTAATATGGGAAGTAAATAGAATACATTCGCAGGGCGCAGGGCTACAAAAATTTGGGGAAATTACTGGAACATACAGTGTCCAAAATACCAAAGAACCCTTAGGTTCCAATGCTTCAGGGCTGTTTTTTTATGACAAATTGTCGCAGGGAAATTTTTCTATCTATATATCCGATAAAACTACAGGGAAACTGGTTGAAGGACCTACTTATCCTGACATAGACGGCGACCCCACCACTGGACAAACAAATTTTGATCCAAATACACACTCATTAGAAGACATAACAAATGCAATTAACAACGATTCAAGATTAAACAAATATCTTCAAGCTCAAATAATTGATAATAAACTAAACATAAAAGTAAAAAACCCCAATTACCAATTTGCCTTTGGAGATGATACAACAGGTCTTCTTGCTGCACTAGGCATAAATACCTTTTTTGAAGGGACAGGAACTGGTGACATTGCGGTAAATTCTTATATAAATCAAAACTTGGACTTTATTGCTGCAGGAAAAATAAATGGTGCAGGAGAGGCAAACCCAGCAGACAACACAACAGCCAACAGCATAGCTGCCCTTCAATATAAACAGGTGTCCTTTACCACCAAGTCTGAGGGAACAACAAAAAATACCCTACAGGGATATTATAACTCTCTTACAGCCACAGTTGGCGCATATACCCAACGGGCAGAATATAATTACAACTTCTTCAAATCACTGGCAACAGATCTAGATAGAAAACAAAAAGAGATATCAGGGGTGAATTTAGATGAAGAAATGAGCAATCTACTTAAATTTCAGCAAGCATATACAGCAGCTGCAAAACTCATTACAGTTTCAGAACAGATGATGTCCACAATTATTCAAATGTTGCCATAAAACATAGAAAGACAAATAAAAAGGGGTCTTAAAATGACTTCCAGAATATCTCAAAGCATGCTATATACCAGTTTTATAAACTATTTAGACCAGACCACAACTTCACTTCACAAATTATATGAACAGGGCTCCACACAGAAAAAGATAAACAATCCTTCTGATAACCCAGTTGGCATGGCCAGAATCTTATCATATAGGGATTCTATTAAGGCCCTTACCCAATATCAGGCAAATATCAATAATTCCAAAGGATGGTTAGGACTTGCTGATACCACCTTAAAACAGGTGGAAGATCAATTAACAAGATTAAAAGAACTCGCAGTTCAAGCCTCTACAGGCACCCTAAATGAAAGGGACAGAAAGTCAATATTAAATGAAGTAAAACAGATATATGACCAACTTCTATCCTTGGCTAATACTACTTATGAAGGAAGGTCTATCTTTGCTGGACACAAAACAGATAGTGAAGCCTTTGAGAAGGGTCTGACTCTTTTTTCTAATAAAAAGGATGATACAGGGCTAGATGATGTTAATGCTTATGTAAAAAATATAACTGGAAATAGTGATGAGGTAATAGTAATTGAATTTAGTAAACCTGGAAGTGCAACTGCAAGAATTGGTATAGATGATGATATCAATTATATTGTTAAAAAAGGTAGTTCCCAAACCACCATAAGAACAGGGACCTTAAAGACAGGAGAGACAACTTTACAGCTTGGTGGAGTCCAAATTGAATTAAAAAAGGGATATGAAGTTGTTACTGATGAAACAGAGGCTGGTGAAGAGAGAACAGAATTGATACTTGCCCCCACAGCAATCTATCAAGGAGATAATGAATCAGGAAATGGTGTTGAAATAAAAAAGGTTCCATCTGGTACCTATAAAGACTACAATTTAGCAATAACTCCAGAAAAAAATGGAAGTTTTGAAAATCAAGTATTGGTAAGGATAAAATCAGCAGATCCAACTGTATCATCAGTTATATTAGGTGATGGTAATTCCATTGAATATCAATATAGCTTTGATGGTGGTGTTACTTGGTCAGATGAAGTAATAGCTGAGAATCCTAGTGGTAGTTCTAGTATAGAATTGGAATTGCCTGGAGGCAAAGTCACTTTAAGTCAATTGGATCATTCAAGTGGCGCATCTATACCTCAACTAGATGGACTTGAATTCAAAATTGGTTCTATTGACGTTGAACAATCCAATACTAATTTATATGCATTTGCACAGGGAGAAATAAAAAATAATATTGTAGTGAGAATAGATAGTGTAACTGGAACTAATGGATTTGCAAATGGAGATATTATAGAATATTCATACAGTACAGACGGGGGAATTACATGGGACAGTGGTCATAAAATAACCGCTACTGGCTCAGGATATGAAACTTTGCCAGTGGAAGGTGGTCTTCTCAAAATCGCTCCCTCCACTTTAACGCAGAGTCTATCTCCTGGAGACCAATTTGTAATCCATCCCAGAGATGCAAGTATGGAATCTGAAATTTATCAAGGAGTTGATATATCTGTTACTCATGTTGGTACCCAAATCTTTGGTGGGTTTTACAAAAATTCATCTGGTATGGAAATGGTCTTTGCAAATGATGAAAAGATGAATCTCTTTGTTGGTATTGGAAAACTCATTGCTGCTTTAGAATTAAACAATCAGGAAAACATAAGTGAAACCCTTGATTACATTGATGGTGCTTTAACTCAAGTTACCAAGATGCATGTCAAGATTGGAGCAAAGCTAAATAGATTAAATACCACAGAATCTATTTTAACAGACCTTCAATTAAATCAAACAGAGAGAAAAAGTTTTATAGAAGACGTGGATTTTGTAGATCTTTTAACAAAAATAAGCCAACAACAGACAGTATATCAGGCAATATTAAAATCAGCATCAATGATAATGAAGGTAAGCCTGGTAAATTATGTGTAGAATTAAAAAAATAACAGATTGCTATCTGAGCAATATCTGAAACTGCCCAACAAGTTGAATTGGCTTAAATTATTTTTTATGATTTAAAAATCAATGAATAGAGGACACTTTCCTGAAAATTAATTGTGGTAATAGAACTGAGCTCTATCCCAATGGCATCAACTGAAGGCCTCACACGATTTGGCATAATACATTTTTTATGGTGCTGAAAGGAACAATCTCTACATAGATTGCAACTGCCAGGAAATAGGGAAAATGCATAAGGATTACCTTTGGTAAAAAGCTCTTTTTCCTTATTTAATAGATATAAAATGATGTTTTTTTTATCCTGTTCAAAATTTTCCATATTGACAAAAAATTTTATTAAAATGGCTTTGTTATAGCTTTTAACCCACTCTTTGGTTTCTTTCCATGAAGGGACAAAAGGTGGACACGAAGCACGCATCCCATACATGGGACATGAGAAACACTTCCACACAGGCCGAGGAGATACTACTATTTGTGCTGTTGATATCTCTTTTTCAAAGATTATTTTTACATAGGTATCCATCTGTTATATATTAAACAATTACCCCTTAATTTTCAATAATTTTTTTAAGGTAAATCATGAAATCAAATAAACAGCAACTCTCAGTAAGTTTTAGAAGGTAGCAATCACAGGGTAAGACAAAAAAGTTGGTATTTATATACAAGAAGAAACAATAACTCAAAAATCTTGCTTTTCTCAATTGACCATAAGAAGAAAGTTATTATAGAAAAAGTAATGAGTTCACAAGAGAAATTAACGGGAGGTAGAATAATATTATGCCTGAATTATCAATCGGAAAATTAACTCTTCGGAAAACTCCAAAGATGTCAATTAATGAGTTCAAAGAATTGACAGCCTTTATTCATGATAAAACGGGGATAGCTATCCCTGTACGACGAAAATATCTTATAGAAAACAAATTAGGGAACAGGCTGAAAGAATTACATTTATCTTCTTATGCCGATTACATAAAATATTTAAAATTTTCGCCTAAAAAAGAAAGTGAGTTCAAAAAGCTCTGTGAGCTTATTACAGTAAATGAGACAAGTTTTTTTAGAGATATAAAACAACTCACTGTGTTTAAAAATATTATACTCCCAGAGATTATCAAAAAAAGGGAAAAACAAGGAAACAAAGAGCTCAAGATCTGGTCTGCTGGATGTTCAACTGGTGAAGAACCTTATACATTAGGGATAATACTTCACGAAGTATTAAAGGTGTCAATTATTGGTTGGAGAATCCAGATATATGCCACTGATATCTCTCCTGCTGTGCTTATTAGGGCTAGAAGGGGAATATATAATCAATATTCATTAAGGACCACACCAGATCACATAATAGAAAAATATTTTATAAAGCAGCCAGATGGATACAAGATTCATCCTAAGGTACAAAAACTAGTTAATTTCCAACTCTTAAACATAACTGATCCAAAACATACAAAAAAGGTTCCTAACTCTGATATTATTTTTTGCAGAAATGTAATCATCTATTTTGATGATGAAGTGAAAAGGCGAGTAATTAACAATTTTTACGATAAGTTAAAAGATGATGGTTATTTATTTTTGGGCTATTCAGAAAGTATTCACAGGATTTCCAAGTTATTTAAATCCCAAATCAAACCAGGTGGGATAGTTTATATTAAAAATTGATTAAGTTTTTTTATATATGGAGGAGTGACGTGAAAAAGATGTGCAGTGAATATATAATTCCTGGAATGATGTTAGCCAAGGATGTTACAGGGCTAGATGGTTCTGTGCTTTTGGAAAAAGGCAAGGTTTTGGATGACAAAGACATAAAATTGCTCATTGATGCAGGAATAGATTATGTTTATGTGACAATAAAAGAAAAGGAAGAGGAAGAAAGATTTTTGTTAAATATTGCAGAAGATTATGTTAGTAAATTCTTCATGTATGTCAATCCAGATAGCAAATTTGTTAGTGAACTTTTTAAAATAGTTGTTGAGTTAGTTTTTGATGGACTCAAAAAGGGATTGGAGCTTCCCTGTGAAGATATTTTAAGGGCTAAGCATGTGGAGCGAATGAAGGACCTATTTTTTAAGGATATGGGAGGTCCTGAAGATATTGTTAAGCACGAATTATCTTTAGCGTCGTTTCCAGATGTTTATTTTAGGTTAAAAAAGCTTTTAGATAGCGGGAGTGCTTCTGCCAAAGACATTGCAGAGGTTGTGAGTTCAGATGTGGCACTTGCCACTAAACTACTCAAACTGGTAAATAGCCCCCTGTTTGCCTTAGCAAAAAAGGTGACCTCCATTGAACAAGCAGTAGCCTTGGTAGGAGAGGAAGAACTTACAGAAGTGGCATTGGGGTTGTCTGCAATTAGATATTTCAAAGACATTCCCTCTGAATTGATGGACATGAAGACCTTTTGGAAACATAGCTTGAGTTGTGGAATATTTTCCAAGATAATTGCCTCTTATGTAAAGGATGTAAATGAAGAGACCATGTTCACTGCTGGCCTACTTCACGATGTGGGTAAATTAATTTTATTTAAGAATATGCCTTATTCCACTGTTGAGACCTTAATCTTTGCCAGAGAGAACATGGTGCCAATGGTTGAGGCTGAAGAGATTGTCCTTGGTTTTACACATACAGATTTAAGCAATCTCATTATGGAAAGTTGGGAATTCCCTGATGAAATTAGAGACATAGTAACTCATCACCATTCACCAAGAGGGGCTAATTTCAAAAAAGGTGCAATTATACTCCAGGTAGCTGACAATTTGGCCAATGCTATTGAGGTTTCAAGGGGTGGAAAATATGTTGTGCCTGGGATGAATGATGAAGACTTTGATGAATTGAATTTGCCAATCAATGCCTTAAGACCTATAGTGGAAAAACACAATCAATTATTGGATACAATATTGGCTACTATTTTGTGATATAAAAGCAATTGCCAATGCGTCTAAACTAAATACAATCAAAAAAAATTCTACCACAGTGGGATAAATAGATGAGAAGATATGACGTAAATTTCATAAATCCCTTTTTGAATGCAGTAATAAATGTGCTTGAGACAATGGCCAATGTTAAGGTGAAACCTGAAAAGCCCTATATAAACAAAAGACGCACTGCAGCAGGAGATATAACTGGTATTATTAATATATCAGGACAGTGTAATGGAGTGATCTCTCTAACCATTACCAAGGACGCAATTTTGACTATTGTAAACAACATGTTATTTGAAAACTATACTGAGCTAAATGATGAGATTGCTGATGCTGTTGGTGAACTAACTAATATGATAGCAGGACAGGCTAGGATCCAGTTATCAGAGCAGGGTCAAAAATTTCAGGCAGGTACACCAAAGGTTATTATTGGAAAAGATAAAGAACTGGACCACATTCCAGGTGCCCCTATCCTTGCCATCCCATTTTCGGTTAATAGTGGCGGAAAAGTTATTGTTGAAGTTAGTTTTGAAGGCTGATAAAGAATTTCTTTCTTATTCAAAGACATAGTGGAGAATCAGAAATGATCCATTTAAAAAATATACCCTCATCTAAGGTAATTGCCACTGATTTTTCAGAAAATGCTAAACGTGTTTTAGAAAAAAGATATTTGAGAAAAGGTCCTGATGGCAAACCAATAGAGACAATTGAAGAGATGTTTTGGAGGGTTGCCTTTTATATTGCATCTATGGAACAAAGATACAATAACTCTCCATATGACGTAGAAGAGCTGGCTATCAAATTTTATAATTTGATGCTGGCAAAGGAATTTTTGCCAAATTCTCCTACCCTTATGAATGCAGGGACCAAACTTGGACAACTTGCAGCATGTTTTGTCATTCCTGTGGAAGACTCAATGGAGGGGATATTTGACGCAATAAAATATGCTGCCTTGATCCACAAATCTGGTGGTGGCACAGGTTTTTCCTTTTCCAGACTTAGGCCTAAAAATAGCAGAGTAGGATCCACAGGAGGAGTTGCCTCTGGACCTGTTTCATTTATGAAGATCTTTAATACTGCAACTGAACAGGTAAAACAAGGTGGCACAAGACGTGGTGCCAATATGGGAGTTTTACGAGTCGATCATCCTGATATTTTAGAGTTTATTAGGGCAAAAGAGAACGAAGGCGAATTAAATAATTTTAATATCTCTGTTGCAGTTACTGAAGAATTTATGCAGGCTGTTTTGACAGATGGTACATACAAATTAATTGCCCCTCACACAAAAGAAGTAAAGGCTGAGTTAAAGGCTAGAGAGGTATTTGATCTTCTGGTTGAAAAGGCTTGGCAAAGTGGAGATCCTGGCATTATATTTTTAGATAGGATAAACAAAGACAATCCCACCCCTCATCTTGGTGAAATAGAGGCTACTAATCCATGTGGAGAACAGCCTCTTTTGCCTTATGAGGCCTGTAACCTTGGATCAATCAATATCTCTAAGTTTGAAAAGGATGGGAAAATAGATTTTGACAAATTAAAGGAAGTTGTGTGGCTATGTGTGAGATTTTTGGATAACGTAATCGATGCAAACAATTATCCTCTCCCTCAAATTGAGGAGATGTCAAGGGGGAATAGAAAGATTGGTCTTGGAATCATGGGATTTGCGGATCTGCTTTATAAATTAAAAATACCTTATGATAGTAAAAAAGGTCGTGAGGTTGCTGAAAAGATCATGTGCTTTATACAGGAAGAATCCCGTAAGGCGTCAATGGCCCTTGCAGAAGAAAGGGGAGTGTTCCCAAATTGGAAATCAAGCACATGGGAGAAAAAAGGTATAAAAATAAGAAATGCTACCACAACCACAATAGCACCAACTGGTACCTTATCTATAATAGCTGGATGTTCATCAGGCATTGAACCAGTATTTTCATTATGCTTTTACAGAAAAGTAATGGATGGAGAAATATTGCCAGAAGTAAATCCAATATTTAAAGAGACCTTTGAAAAACTTGGACTTTATTCAGAGGAACTTTTAGAAGAAATATCAAAAACAGGGAGTATAAAACATCTAAATAATATCCCTGACGAGCTGAAGAGGATCTTTGTTGTTGCCCATGATATAGCACCCATTGATCATATCAAGATGCAAGCAGCTTTTCAAAAATATACAGATAATGCAGTGTCTAAGACAGTAAATTTACCCAACAGTGCCACTAAAGAAGATATAAAAAATATTTATCTTGAGGCATATAGGCTTGGGTTAAAGGGCGTTACAGTGTTTCGCGATGGTTGTAAATCAGAGCAGGTTTTAAATCTCAAAAAAGATCAAAAGAAAAAGAGTAGGGTAAAAGAAAGACCAGATGTGGTATATGGATTCACTCAAAAGGTAAAAACAGGTCTTGGGACCTTGTATTTAACTGTTAATGAAGTTGAAGGAAAACCATTTGAAGTCTTTGCAATAATAGGCAAGTCTGGAAGATCAATCACTGCTAAGGCAGAGGCTATTGGAAGATTAGTATCCTTAGCCCTTCGCTCAGGTGTGGAGGTTGAAGAGATCGTTAGACAATTAAAAGGCATAGGTGGAGAGCATCCTGTGTTTCAGAAAAAGGGTTTACTTCTATCTATCCCTGATGCAGTGGCATGGGTTTTGGAAACTCATTATTTAAAGAAAAATAACAAGAAAAGCCTTGATACAAGTCATTCTTTAGTAAAACCCAGATGCCCTGAATGTGGGGGAGAGATTACCTTCCAAGAAGGGTGTATGTTGTGCCCTGCATGTGGATATACCAGATGTTAAACAAAGTAAAAAAGTGATAGGACATAAAAAAGAAGAAGATCCATGATAAGTATGTCAAGGGAGAAGATGGAGTTCATCGAAAAACATTAGAGTAAAGAATTATTAACTTGATTTTTTTTTAAAAGAGGTTATATATACTATTTTTTAAATTTAGATATAACTTAAGCAGGAGAAGTCATAATTATGCCTGATCCCGACAGTAGAAGATGTATATCCTTTTGTCCCTGGTCCTAGGAGAGTTTGAAATAACTTTTGAAGTTCACCTCCAGGACCGGGGATAAAATCCGGTCATTTAGGAGGTGAACCATGACCAAAAATCCTTTATTAATTCCTGAAATAAGGCAGTTTCTAAAAAATAACGATAAAAAAGCCATCCAAGAGTTTTGTCAAAGCACCCATCCTGGTTTAGTAGCTGAATTTATCTCTCCTTTAACACGTGAAGAGATATGGCAGCTACTTAAGATGGTGGATCCTGATCTTAGAGCTGAGATCTTTAGCCATTTAGATCTGGATCTTCAAATACAATTAACAGAATCTTTGTCAAGGCAAGAACTTGCTGAGCTTATCTCTGAGATGTCTCCTGATGATAGGGTTGATCTTTTGAAGAAACTCCCAGAGGAATTAAAAGAAACCCTTTTGCCAGCAATTGCACAGGCAGAAAGAGAAGATATTAGAAGGCTCTCGTCATATCCTGAGGGTACTGCTGGTGCAGTTATGACTTCAGATTATGCCACTCTTCCTCCTGATATCAATGTCAAAGAAGCATTAGAAAAACTCAGAAAAGAGGCCCCAGACAAAGAGACCATTTATTATTGTTATGTGGTAGATGATGATAGAAGGCTTTTAGGCTTTGTCTCATTAAAAGATCTTATACTGGCTAGACCAGATACATTAGTTAAAGAGATAATGAATAAGGATCTGATCTATGCCCATGTACTTGAAGACCAGGAAGAGGTTGCTAGAAAGATCCAAAAATATGATTTAATAGCTCTACCTGTAGTAGATGATAATCATGCATTGGTAGGTATAATCACATATGATGATGCAATGGATATCCTAACTCAAGAGCACACTGAAGACATGGAAAAACTTATGGCAATTACAGGTTCTCATGAAGCTGGTGCATATATGAGAACACCTGTTATTGAACATTTTAAGAACAGATGTGGTTGGCTCATTTTACTTGCTCTGCTTGGTCTTGTATCTGGATTTATTGTGGAAAGATTTGAACAGGTATTAGTACAGTTTACTATATTAGCTACCTTTATGCCAATGTTGGCTGATACAGGGGGAAATACAGGTAGTCAATCTGCTACACTAGTTGTAAGGGCTTTGGCATTAAAAGAGATAACTCCCGGAGATTGTTTTAAGGTCTTATTTAAGGAGTTTAAGGTTGCTTTATTGTTGGGATTAACTTTGGCAATGGTTGCATTGATTAGAGTTTTTATATATTATTACACAAATTCATCTAATATACCATTAGAAAAGATAGGAGCTGCCGTGAGTATTGCTTTATGTATTCAAGTTGTGAGTTCAACATTGATAGGTGCTGCCTTGCCATTAATTGCAGCAAGATTTAACAAGGATCCTGCGGTCATTGCTAGTCCTGCATTGACTACCATAGTTGATATTACAGGACTTTTTGTGTTTTTTACCACAGCAAAAATAATACTTGGTATCTAAAAATGATGTATGATGTAATCATCTTTCCATTTAATAAAAAAAGGTATATTGATTTTATAAAACAGCTAAAAAAGATATGTGTAATAGAGAAAAAAGATATCCTGTTTCCATGTGTTAAAATAAAGGTGTTGCTAAAAAAAGGGGTACCATCAACTGAACTGGTAGATGAATTATGCAAAAGATTTTACGACATAGTAATATCCATAGAAGGCAAGGGCCTTGTAGAAGAATTTGCAAATCGTGTTTTTAAAAACAATATATTAATATCAGTTGCAGAAAGTTGCACAGGTGGACTTTTGAGTCATTTGCTCACTTCAATTCCTGGTAGTTCCAGCTATTTTTTAGGTGGGGTAGTGTCATATTCCAATGATGTGAAAAAGTCCTTACTAAATATACCTGATTTGGTATTACAGAGATTTGGTGCAGTCCATTTGGTTACAGCTTATCTAATGGCCAAAAATGTAAAACAAATCTTTGGGTCCCATTTAAGCATTTCAACAACAGGCATTGCTGGACCTGGAGGTGGAAGTGAAATTAAGCCTGTTGGAACAATATGTATAGGGATATGTTATAAGGACTTCAGTTTTGCATATCAAATTTGTGAAGACCACAATAATAGAGAACTCAATAAAATCTATTTTGCGTATCTTGCCATAAATTACGCCAGAATTACCTTGCTTAGAGGTCTATGATGTTTCTGATCCCATTTAAATTTCCCCATATAGATGTATATTGTGTCTTTACTACTAGAATTGGAGGTGTAAGCCCTGGCTGTTATTTAAGTCTAAATCTATCCTTTGAAGTTGGAGATGCAAAAGAAAATGTGTTAAAAAATAGAGAGAAAATCTGTGATAAGCTTAAAATTAAGTATCTTGTGGATGTAAAACAGGTACATGGCAGTAATATAGTGCAAGTATCTGAACCTCTTGATAAGTTAGAAGAAGCAGATGCCATGACAACTTGGTTGCCAGAAGTTGGCCTATTAATAAAAACAGCAGACTGCCAACCAATTCTCGTTGCACACAAATCAGGGAAATACATAGGCGCCTTTCATGTTGGCTGGAGGGCAAATAAAGAAGGTTACATAAAAAAATGGATAGATATCTTTTGCAAAACTTATTCTGTGAGGCCTGATGAGCTCATGGCAGTACGAGGACCAAGTCTGTGCCCTGAACATAGTGAATTTGTAAATTATGTTAACGAATGGGAGAATAAATATAAAGAATTTTACAATGCCAGTACAAAAACAGTTGACCTTTGGGCATTAACCTATTATCAATTCTTGGTCTCAGGGCTTTTAAAGGAAAATATATTTCACATAGATCTGTGCACTTTTTGCAACAGTGATATGTTCTTTTCATACAGAAGGGAAAAGATTTGTGGAAGACAAGGAGGCATTATATGGATAAAACGCAAAAAATAAAAACGTTATCAAAAATAGGACAATGAACTTTTATTTTCCATAAATCTTGCATCAAATCTTTTAAGGTTTAATAAAGTGAGTTGACAAAAAGAGGGACTATACCTATACTAGTTAATAGTATTAACTTTTTAAATTTCATACAAAAAGTGTGAAAAAAAAAAATTATTTAGGAGGATAGGATGTTTACATTAACAGAAGGTGCAAAGGAACTTTTAGATCAACACTTTGAGAACAAGACAGAGGTGCCTTCGATTAGGATTTATTTGGCACCAGGGTGATCAGGCCCACAATTAAACTTGGCTCTGGATGAGCAAAGAGAAAATGACGAAGTATTTGTGATTGAAAAGTATAAATTTGTGATTGATAAAAATTTATTAGAATCAGTATCTCCAGTGACCTTAGATGGAAGTCCATGGGGATTTAAGATAACATCTAGGCTGTCTTCTAATAATAATGGGTGTTCTTCATGTTCAAGTTGTGGTTAATAAAAAACTTAAGCTAACAGAAAAGGCCGAAACCTTGTGTTTCGGCTTTTTTATCAAATTTAAGCCTGCAAGACCCCTTCCTTTAGATAGGGGATGTAGCAGGCTTGTCTTTTTTCTTTTTGTTTTGTATAATGATAAACATGAAAAAAGCATATAAATACAGAATATATCCAACACGTTCTCAGCAAACACGTATTCTCAATCAGTTCTCCATGTGTCGCTACCTCTATAACTGGGCTCTCAAAGAAAGAATAGAAGTTTACC
>JAMOPG010000200.1 GCA_027064715.1 Desulfobacterales bacterium | reverse complement strand
CAAACTCAGATAAAGAAATTATTAAATTTTCATTATCAGAGCTTAAATAATGGTCAATTAATTCAAAAAATAAGATTATTCGATCTAAATCTATTTTTAAATCTTTGGTAACATCATAGATAATAATTGGTATTTCTTTTATCCTAGTCTGATTGAATTTATACATACTGTAAAATACATAATCTTGTATCAAATAAGACTTTAATTTCAAAACAGAAGAAAAATTGGATAGATTATTAACAACAAGTTTACCTAAATCATTATCTTTTGTTGAATATAAGAGACTAACACAATATATAGCTTTAAAAGCATTTTTATTATTTCTAAATTTATTATAATCCTGAATTATCTGTAAAATTTTAGGAAATATATATAAATCATTTAAATCTTTTAAACAGCGAAACCTTATAGAATCATTTAAAAAAGAAAAAAATACAGGAAAAGTTGTAGATATTATTCTTTCTTTATCTTTTTCTAATCTTTTTAACAAACAATGCAGGAATTGGGATCTATCAACAAACTTTTTTGATTCTATCTCATTTAAAGCAGCGGTTATCCTTTTAAAATTAGAATATTCGTAACCAAAAAGTGCTGATGTTCCTACAATTAATATCAATCCTGAAAGTGCTGCAGCAATCTTGTGTTTTATTAAAGGAGCTTTTTCCTGAAAGGTAGAAACTTTATAATCTGAAAAAGAAAATGGTGTAGTAACAGCAGGATTCTGAGATTTCATAGAGGTAAAAAATATTTCATCACATAAAGGTGTAAGAGATAAAGGATCCTTTATTTTTAAAGTCTTTATAAACTCACCTAAAGTTGGTAAAAGTTCCTCTATTCTCTTTATAAAAGAGATTATTTTAATATAGTGAGAAGCTGGACATGAAGTTAGGATATGAGGAAGCAAATCCTCATATTTAGACAAAGATTCTTTTAATTGATCTAAAGAGTCTCCCTTTAATTTTAAACAAAAACCATTTTTAGCCAAAAACTCTTCCAATTCAAAGAAACCCTCTATTTGATCCATATAAGTAAGAACTATTCGTACTTTAGCAGGATATTTTCTAAGCTCTGAAATTATATTTAATTTCCCCCTTACTGATTGAGCATAAGCCTTTAAATGCTCAGAAAAACCCTCAAGAAGTTCCAATACACTTAAAGTAACTATTACTTCTGGCTCCCTTTTAACTAAAGGCTTCCACAGTTTTTTTAAAGCTTTTCTTATTTCTTTAGAAGTATCCTTTAATATCCATGAAGGAATCTCTTGAACAACAGCACTAGAGGACAGGTAAAGCTGTAAATCTGTCTCCTTTGTGTAACTGGGATAAAATTGTTGGGCCTGTCCTTCCCAATCAGTGTATGTATTAATAAGTTGAGTTTTTCCACTTCCTGCCTCACCAAAGACAATAAACTGTTTATATAAAGAAATAGATCGTCTAAATTCTCTCGGAATATTATGAAGAAATCTTTCCCATATCTTTTTCAAAAAATTTGATGGTAATTGAGGCTTTTTATCTTCAGATTTTCTTTTTTTTCTTACAAACAAAAATAACCCTATTCCTCCTACTAAAACCAATATCACTATAAACAAATAAGGAATAGGGAAAAATTTATTAAGTATTAAAATCTTTGTTTTTATTTTTAAAAAGAGGCTTTTAAAAGTGTTAAACATCCTCAATTGATGTTAATGATTGATATTGAAAAAGAAGTTATTATCTTTAAATTCTACAACTACAGTATCTCCTTCAACAATTTCTCCAGCAATAATCTTTTCTGCTAAGGGGTCCTTAATTTGAGTTTGAATCAACCTTCCAAGAGGTCTTGCTCCCATGGTGGGATTATAACCTTCCTCTGCCAAACGCTCTTTTGCCTCAGGAGTAACTTCAAGAGTAATGTTTTTCTCTTTTAGAAGTTCTCTAAGTTTGTTAAGTTGAATCTCTACAATAGGAAGCATAGTTTCTTTGGTCAAAGCATTAAAAATCAATATATCATCAAGACGATTTAAAAATTCTGGTCTAAAAAATGAGTGAACTACATTTAAAATGGATTCTTTTAATTTTTGAGGATCCTCTTCATAAAGAATTTTATCTGATCCAAGATTCGAAGTCATGAGAATTATGGTGTTAGTAAAATTAACAGTTCTTCCTTGACTATCAGTTAATCTTCCATCATCAAGGAGTTGTAAAAAAAGATTAAATACATCTGGATGAGCCTTTTCCACTTCATCAAACAAAATCACAGAGTATGGCTTCCTCCTAACACTATTTGTCAGAATTCCACCTTCTTCGTAACCTACATATCCAGGAGGGGCACCTACAAGACGTGCTACTGAGTGTTTTTCCATAAATTCACTCATGTCGATTCTTACCATAGCCTTCTCATCATCAAACAAAAATTCTGCCAAAGCCTTAGCTGTCTCTGTTTTTCCAACCCCAGTAGGTCCAAGCATAAGAAAAGAAGCAATAGGACGATTAGGACTTTGAAGGCCTGCTCTTGATCTTCTTACTGCTTTAGAAATAGCAGACAAAGCCTCATCCTGCCCAACTACTCTCTTTTTAAGATGTTCTTCTAATTTCAACAATCTTTCTCTTTCGCTACTTACCAAACGAGATACTGGTATCCCTGTAAGGTCAGCAACTGTTGAAGCTATATCATCTGCTGTAATTTCCTCAGGAGGAAATCTATCAGGAGAAAAGTCTATCTCTTCAAATTCTTTAATTTTCTTTTCATATTCTGGTATAATTTTATATTGCAATTCTGCTACTCTTGTAAAATCTTCTTCTTTTATCTTCTCCTCCAGCTCCTTCTTGGCCTTTTCTAACTTCTCCTTAGCTTCTCTCGCTTCTTTATAAAGCTTTTTCTCCTTTTCCCACTTTTCAGTAAGCTCTGCAACCTCTGATTTTAACTTTTGCAATTCCTCCTTTAAATTTTTAACAAGATCTTCATCTGAAGTACTTAAAAGCTCTTGTTCCTTTTCTTTTAACTTCTCTTCTAATTCTAACAATTCGCTCGGTTTCAAAAAAGATTTTATCCTAGCAGAAGCTGCAGTTTGATCAATTAAATCAACAGCTTTATCTGGTAAAAATCTATCAGATATATATCTATTTGAAAGTTTTGCAGCAGCAATTATAGCATCATCAGTAATTTTTATTCCATGATGCTCTTCATATTTCTTTCTTATTCCTTTTAAAATAGCAATAGTCTCTTCTACAGAAGGTTCATTTACCATTACTGTTTGAAAACGTCTCATCAATGCAGGATCTTTTTCTATATGTTTTCTATATTCTTCTAAAGTTGTGGCACCAAGACATCTAATTTCACCCCTAGAAAGAGCAGGTTTAATAAGATTTGCAGCGTCAACAGATCCTTCTGAACCACCTGCACCTACAAGTGTATGTATTTCATCAATAAACAAAATTACATTTCCTGCTTCTTGAATCTCTTGAAGAATTCTCTTAAAACGTTCTTCAAATTCACCTCTATATTTTGCCCCTGCAAGCAACTGTCCCATATCTAAAGAAAGAAGAGCACACGATTTTAATTCATCAGGTACATCTCCCTGAGCAATTTTCATAGCAAGCCCTTCTACAATTGCTGTCTTCCCAACCCCTGGCTCTCCTATAAGAATCGGATTATTTTTCCTTCTGCGACATAGTATCTGTAAAACTAATTTTATTTCTTCTTCTCTTCCAACCACAGGATCTAATTCGCCATCCCTTGCCTTTTGAGTAAGATCAACAGTGTATTTGTTTAAATATTCAAATTCTTCTGAACCTTTTTCAAATCCATACATCCCAGCATCAGAAGCAGCTTCTAACAATTCTCTAAAAAGAGTAATATTTCCACCAGAATCCTTAAAAGCCTCAACAACCTCTTCTAAATTTAAAAGAGCCAAAAGGATGTGATTTAAAGAAATATACTTTTTGTTTTTATTCTGAGCTTCTTCTTCTGCAATAATGAAAATCCTTTCAAGATCTCTATTAATAGGAGTCTCCTGAGCTCCAATTTGAGCCTTGGGTTGAGATAACAGATGTCCTTCTATCTTGGTTTCCAAAACTTTTATATCAGTATCACTTTTGGCTAACCAATCTTCAAAAATAGGAATCTTTTTGTTAATAATAGTTAACAATACATGCCATGGAGTAACATATCTATGATTTCTTTTTACAGCCAATCTACAAGCACTTTCTATAATATCTTGAACTTTTGGAGAAAATTTTTCTATAATCATATCGCTATCCTTTATTTTTTGCTTGATTTTTTTATAAAACATTTTTTATCATTTGTGTCAAGAAAGTCAGAAAAACCTAATCAAAATATTTTTTTCAAAACAAATTATTGTTGATAGAAATTTTAATATACAATGAAAAAATTCTTTTCTTTGATTCTTATTATCTTTTTTTTCTCTTTTTTAACCATAGCCTCAGCAAAGACAATTACTTTTATTCCTCAATGGTTACCCCAAGCTCAATTTGCAGGTTATTATGTGGCTTATAAAAAGGGTCTTTATAAAAGATATGGCCTTGATGTAAAAATTTTAACAGGAGGACCAGAAGCTCCTTCAACAAAATATTTGATAAATAAAAAAGCTGATTTTGGTACAATGTGGCTTTCTACAGCTATTCAGCTCCGTGCTTCTGGAATAAAAATCGTTAATATAGCCCAAATTATACAGCGATCTGCTCTTATGCTTGTTGCAAGAAAAAGTAAAGTTAAATGTCTTAGGGATATAAATGGTAAAACAGTAGGGGTTTGGAATAAAAGTTTTCAAATTCCTTTAAAAGCTTTTTTTAAAAAATATAATCTTAAAGTTAAAATGATTCGTATGTCTTCTATAAATCTTTTTTTAAGAGGTGGTGTAGATGTAACTAGTGCTATGTGGTATAATGAATACCACAAAATTCTCGTGGCTGGTGTTGATCCAAAAGATCTATTAACTTTCTTTTTTTATAAATATGGATTAAATTTTCCTGAAGATGGTATTTATACTTTAGAAACAACTTTAAAAACTTATCCTGAAATATGTCGTGCTTTTGTAAAAGCTTCAATTGAAGGATGGATTTATTCTTTTAAACATCCAGAAGAAGCCATAAATATTGTATTAGATTTTATGTTTAAAGCTCATGTGCCAGCAAGCAAGGTCCATCAAGAATGGATGTTAAACAGAATGAGAGATATTATATTACCTCCTTTTGGCAAACTATTTAAAAATGATTATATGTATGTGGCAAATATACTTAAAGAACAAGATTTAATTAATTATATTCCTTCTTTTAAAAAATTTTACAGACCAATATACATTAAAGATGTTAAAAAATAAAAGTATCTCCTTTAAACTTATATTTTTTATACTTCTGAGTACAGGAGTTATTTTTATAGGGATATTTATATATTCCTATTTTCTTTCTCGCCAAATTATAATAAAAAAAATAAGGGAAAATGCTTTATATTTGACTAATTCTATTCGTTTTCATATTGATGGAACTTTAATGTCTTTACAAAGAGTTCCTAAAGGCCTTGCCTGTTTTTTAGAAGAGGGTTTATATCCCCTTTATGAAGAACAAGGATTTTATGCCAAAAATGAGCTATTAAGACTCATAAAAAAAATTGTAAAGAGCAATCCTGAGATTTATGGATGTGTAGTTGCTTTTGAACCTTATTCTTTTAATAAGAAAAAGTTTTATTTTGCACCTTATTTTTTCAAAAAGAATGGAAAGATAAATTTTAAATATATAGGGAGTGAAGATTATCAATATTTTTATTGGGACTGGTATCAACTTCCTAAAATATTAAAAAAGCCTATTTGGAGTGAACCTTATTATGGAAAAGGAAGCGGGATTTTGATGTCTACTTATTCTGTACCTTTTTATAGAGTTATAAAAGGAAAAAGAGAATTTTGGGGGGTTGTTGCTATTGATATTTCATTGAAATGGTTACAAGCACTTATTTTTTCTATTAAAGTTGGACAGACTGGATATGGTTTTTTAATTTCCAAAAATGGAACATTTATAACTCACCCAAAAAAAATGTTAATAATGAATGAAACTATATTTAGTTTAGCAGAAGAAAGAAAAGATAGTTATCTAAAAAAAATAGGTAAAAAAATGGTCAAAGGTGAAAAAGGTTTTGTTCCTATAAATAGCATAGTTACAGGTAAAAAATGTTGGTTAGCTTATACTCCTCTATCCAATGGTTGGTCTTTAGGAGTCCTTTTTCCTCAAGAGGAACTTATGGCTGATATGCTTAATCTTAATAAAGATATATTTTGTCTGACTATTTTAGGACTTTTAATATTATCAGCTATAATAACACTTATAGCCAGAACTATAACCCGTCCATTAAAAGCACTTACTGCTGTTACTAAAAAACTGGGATCTGGAGATCTGAATATAGATATTCCTTGTCTCGATTTATCAGATGAAGTTGGGGAACTAGCTAAAGCCTTTGATTATATGAAGGAATCTTTAAAAAATTACATCAAAAATCTGCAAGAAACTACTGCAGCAAAGGAAAGAGTGGAGAGCGAATTAAAAATTGCAGCAGAAATTCAATTAAGTATGTTACCCCGCACTTTCCCTCCTTTCCCTAACAGAGAAGAATTTGATATTTACGCTATTATGGAACCAGCTAAAGAAGTTGGAGGAGATTTTTATGACTTTTTCTTTGTCAAAGAAAATGAGCTTTTTTTTGCTATAGCGGATGTTTCTGGAAAAGGTGTGCCTGCTTCTTTATTTATGGCTATACTAAAATTTTTGCTTAAAACAGAGGCAATGAGAGGAATTGATCCAGAGAAAATACTTACTCAAGTTAATAATACTTTATATCCTGACAATGAAAGTTGTATGTTTGCTACTATTTTTTGTGGAATATTAAATGTAAATACAGGAGAAATTGTATTTGCAAATGCAGGACACAATCCACCTCTTCTTTGGCGAAAAAATGGAAATCCGGAATTTATAAATCCTCATAAAGGATTTGTATTAGGAGTAATGGAAGGAATAGATTTAAAAAAAGAAAGACTGAAATTAGATCCAGAAGATATTTTGATTCTATATACCGATGGAGTAACAGAAGCTATGAATTATAAAAATGAAATGTTTTCTAAAGAAAGATTAAAAAATGTTGTAGCCTCATCTAAAACAAGAGATGTAAAAGAATTGACAAACATTATAAGAGAATCAATAAAAGATTTTGTCAAAGGAACTCCTCAATCTGACGATATAACTATTTTAGTTATAAAATTTAATATGGGGTAGCTAAGCTTTCTTCATCTTTATATACTTTTTCCTCTATAACCATTCTTTCTTTTACCAAAGGTTCTGGTTCTTTTACCGCTTCTATTCTAAAGAAGGAAGAAGAATACCAATTATAATCCGATTTCTCTTTGACCAAGTTGTAAATAGGCAACTTATCCTCATATGCACCAAAACTCACCTCAACTAAGGGATAGATATTAAACCTTCTTCTTATGTCAGTTATCACAAAGCCCATCTTCAAAAGCCTCTCTTCTATCTCATACCACTTTTTTCTTGAGGCTTCCAATGTAGTAAGTCCAAAATATCCAACTCCTCCAACACCTTTT
>JAMOPG010000199.1 GCA_027064715.1 Desulfobacterales bacterium | reverse complement strand
CAAAAACCACCGTGTGACTTTTCATTCTTTTTACATAAATTTCAGGACGAAGGTTCAATTCTGCTTCCCACCTACGTTCAACATCTTTAGTAGGAATGTTAAATATTTTAACATTGTTGTTCTCATTCCATTCTGCAATTAAATTTTGAGGATCAACCTCAACTTTAAACTCACCTCCAGAAGTTATATTAAGTCTTATTGTATAGCGTATAATATGCGCTGGCTTAGATATAAATTTTTTATTTATTCTTCTATCACTTAGAATATAGTTTCTTTTAGAACCATCAGGAAGTGTTATTACAACTTGAGCTTTTCTTTCTTCATCAAAAGAAAGTTTGGGAGCTGCAGTTATAACTACCTCCATACAACGAGATCTAACGATTCTATAATCCCAGATTGATAAATCTACTTTAGCGAAAGCAGTGGGACTGAGACGACTTTCACTAATCTTAAAGGTTTTTCTGTTATCATTTTCATTTTGTTCTGGTATTCTATTAGAAGGATCTACTATAGCTTTAAAAACTCCTCCAGAAGTTATATTTGTAAGTCTAATTGTGTAAATAGTAGAACCATAAAGATATTTTTTCTGAGCTTGAGGATTGCTTAGTAAAAAACTTTTTCTTATAACTGAGGGTAATTTTTTTCTAAATTTTTTGGACATAGGAATAAATATTACAACTTCTGTCTTCTTTTCTTCTTCATATGTTAAACGACCATTATTGGGGCCGCTTACTGCAGAAATAGTTATTTCAAGAGTATTTGGAGCAGGAATTCTATAACCACCAACCAATAAATTTACTAATTTCCCTCTTTGATATTTTGGAATCGTGGTTGTTCTTTGTTTTTTAAAAGGCAAAGGTGGTTTTCTAGAGGGGGTAATCATATTTTTTGCCCAACAAATTTCTCCCAAAAGAAAGAAAAAAAACAAAAAAAGAGAAGTTAAAATCTTTAACCAGTTCATTACTTTCATTTTATTCCTCCTTCTTTTGGTTTTGTGTTTAGAGACGGCAGAAAATAATTTTTCTGCCGTCTAAATAGACTTATTCTTTAACTCCTTCAAATTTTATTTTGGTTCCTATAGAGCCAGTTATTTTACCAAAAGGATTTGAAAAAAGCTTTATAGACAATTTTTTAGATTTTATAAATATATGTCTCCTTGGATGAGGTTTTAAATTAAGACGATTTGGAATATAAACTTCTTCTGCTTCTCCTTTAAAAAGAGTGAAGGAGATTCCAGTTCCAACGCCTAATCCGACACCATAACTCTTCCCTTTTAATTTGTATATCAATGATCCAGAAGTAGTCATCATTTTACCTCTAAAAGAATTACAATTTTCCAAAAAATTAAGTTCTATTATAGCTGGTATTTTCTTTTTTTCACCTACTCTCACTATTACTTCATAACGCCCATCCCATCTACATTTATATGCAATTGCATCACTTATAGTAAACAAGCTTAAAACTAGTATTAATCCTACATATACTAACTTTAGCATATCAAACTCCTTAATTTGTCTTAATAAATTGGAGGTCCAACACACTCATTTATAGTTTTATAATTGTTATTTGGAGTATCATAAACAACATCTGCAGGCACCTCAATTCTAACTGTAACTCCAAAACTCTTTTTAATCAGATGAGGAGAATTAGAGAAAAATATAACTTCTTTTGAATTATTAAAGGGCAAGACAACATTTTTAGATATAGTAATTACTCTTCCAGCAGTAAGATCATAAAAAGTAGCAGTAACTCTAGTCCTCACTGTTCCATATTTAGCTCTAGGATCATCAATATGTATCTGAGGAGGTCGGTTGGCAACCTTTCCTACTAGATACTTTACATACATCGCATTTGTTCTGTTGAGAAGATCTCTACAATCACAAGAGCTGAGATAAACAGCTTCTACTTTAAGATCAGCCTTTGTTTTATAAAGAGTAGATCCAGGAATAGGTTTTGGTCTATGAGGATTTAATGGTGATTGAGGGAGATATTTTTTAGCCCACAGTTGACTGATCAAAAGAAACATTGTAATAAAAAGTCCAATTACATAAAGTTTCTTCTTCATGGTTAAACCTCCTTTTTTTGTTTTTTATTAAAAAGTTTTAATTTTTTTTAAAAAGGTTCAAATTTTTTTAGTATTTACAAACCAGAACTTTTAAGAAATTATTTACCCATTTACAAAAATCTTTATGAAAATTTATATCTTTTTTTGTTAAATTTTTGTTTTTCTCAGCTTTTAGGGCCATTATTCCACTTACAATCGCTGAGGACATAGATGTTCCGCTCATAAAATTAAACTTGTTGTTGGGTATGGTTGTGAATATATTTTGAGAAGGAACAAGTATATCGCTTTTTAAAGCTACCTCTTTGTTAGGAAATGGTGAATGATCTTCGCATAATCCACCCACTGCTATCACATCAGGATGGGATGCTGGAAACATCGGTGTTTTTTGCCATCTATTGTTTCCTACCGGAGCTATAAACAAAATACCCTTTTTTGATCCTAATTCTATCATTTTTGAAATTAACTTGTCTTTGTAGTTTACTCCTATACTTAGATTTACGATTTTTACATTGTTGATTAAGACGTAGTCTAAAGCCTTTGATATAGAAGTGGTGTAACATTCACCTAAAGATTCACCATTTGAGATTTGTCTACAGGCTCTTAAAGCGATTAAGGAGCTTTCAGGAGCAACACCTTCAATTCCATATCCGTTTATACTTGCACTTATAATTCCAGCAACAGCAGTTCCATGTATCTCTGGTTTGTAAAGAGATTTTAAAAAGTTTTTTGATATTAAAACCCTATCTTTAAGCTCTTTGTGGGTCAGATCAACCCCTGTGTCAATTACAGCAACTTTTACTCCTTTTCCAGTAAGATAAGTATGAAGTTTTTTAAAGTTTAAAATATTAGCAATTTTTTGAAGATCAGCAAAAGGCTCAACTAAGGATCCTAGGATAAAATTGGGTTGTGCAATAATTACTCCTTTTTCTTTTGATATTTTATTTATCAAACTAAAAATATCTTCTGATGTGTGAAAAATCCAAATATCCAATTTCACGCTCTTTAATTTAAAAGAGTCAATTACCTTCAAATTATACAGTTTGCATAGTTTATTTATTAATTTCTTATTTGATTCATAAACAGCCACTATTATTTGACCAGGAACAAAGCTTTTAATGGATTTAAAAGAGAAAGAATAAGTAGAGCTCTTTCCAGCAAGATTCGCTTTTTTATCAAAACCTTTTACTGACCATTTGTAAGTCTTATTGGGTGCAAATACTTTTTGAAATATAGATCTTGGCATTTTGTAGTAATTAGAAAAGGAATAAGCTGAAAATATAACTTCTTTGGGTTTTTCTTCTTTAAAAAATTCTGCTATGAAGTAAGAGAAATCTTTTTTGCTTTTCCATTCAAAAGTGGGAGGAGTATAATTTAGTTTTGATCCATCAGGGGGATTTATAAGAATTATTTCTGCCAATTTTTTTTCATAAGTAGTAACGAAGTAAATGGCCTCAGGTAAGGAGAAGGTGATTTTAGGATTAGTGATGACGAATCTTACTATATGAGTCCCTGGACTATAAGTGGGAAATTTTACAAAGTCTGGAGTTTCTATAATGACACTTCTTCCATAAGTTAGATGTTTGTGAACATTTGACAATATTCTTCCATCTACTTCCCAATAACCTTGTAAAATTCCAGAACCAGTGAAATCTATTTTAGCATAAGCTTTTAAATTCTTTTGGTTTTTATAAACTGTTATTTGAGGCTTTTTATTATTAAAGTAGATTTGAAGTCTTTTTATTTGAAACTCTGCGCCAGCCTCTGTTGTTATTCCTATTTTAACCTCACTTATAACAGCTACTGAAACTCTCTCTCCTTTAAAAAATCTTTTATAAAAAATTTTTGAACTATTTATTTTTTCTGCTCTTTTTATAACACCTACGGGTATCTGCACAACCTCTGTATTACTTCCTCTGCCATTTTTTACCTTAATTTTGAGTCTTTTATCAAATTTACCAATAATTTCGCCAGATGCATAAAAATATCCCCTATCAGAAATTAAAGTAAATTCATTGGGATAAGAAGAAGAAACTGTATAATTTAAGGAACGATAAGAAGTGATATTCCTAGGAACTTTTATTTGAGATGGAATTACATCTACCTTTGCAGATATAGATTGTTCTTTTACTTTTAAAGTAAAAGTTTTTTGAGTACTTTGAGCACCAGTAGGACAGCTATCAAAAGCTTTTATAGTGAAATTATAATTCCCTGAGTTTTCAGGAGTCCCAGAGATTATCCCTGATGAGCTTAAACTTAAACCAGAAGGTAAAGAGCCGTTTATCAATTCAAAGGTAATTGGAGGTTTACCGCCAGAGACTTGAAGTTTATAAAAGTAAGGTTTATTTACTGTTGCTTCAGGAAGGGAATTAGAAACTATACTTAAAGGAGTACATTGAATACCTAAAACAGTAACATTAGATGTAGCAGGATCAGGTGGATCAGGAAGAGTATAACAGAAAGAGGGACTTCTTCTGGCGGTAATTGTATAATAACCAGGAGTTGTATAAATGTGAGACGCAGTAAGAACACAAGGATTTGTGTAACAGGTGCCTAAGTTTATAGGAGCAGATCCGTCTCCAAAATCAATTTCTATATCACAAGCAGGAGTTACATTAAAAGAAGCGGTTATTGTAACATTTACTTTTTCATTAACCTTAGCAGGATTAGGAAATATCTTTAATGTAATAGAGTAGACTGGATTTGCTAGATTTGCTAAAAGGAAAATTATTATGAATAAAAAAGATTTCTTCATATTTTCCTCCTAAATCTTTAGAAAGAAAAAGAAAGATCAGTGGTAATCATTACCAAAAGTATTAATCCTTCCTCATCATGGTCATATACTTTATCTTTGGTTTTATAATATTGTGTTCTAAAAACCAAAGAAGGGTTCAAATAGCCAAATAGATTTTGCCCAATTTTATAAGATAAATTAAAATCAGTACTAATATTTTCTTGATCAACTGATCCATCGCTTGCTACTTGATAATCATAGGTACCGGAAAGTTCATAAGACAATTTATCTGGAATTATTTGGGCATTAAAATTAAGGGTTAAAGTATAGGTATTGATATGATAACCAAGGTTAAGAAATGTAGATCTATTAAAAGAAAAGCTTGGTTGTATAGAAAGATTATCTGTTAAATAAGAAGGAGAAAGGGTTAGAGTAGTAGTTTTTGAATCATTATTTGCTGATGTTTTATCCATTTGAACAGAATGGGAAATTTGAAAGCAGAAATTCCATTTATCTCTAGTAAGAGTTAGATTGGTCAATAAAGTATCAGTCGAATTGTCAACTTCATAAAAGGAATCTGGTTCATTGGTGCTTTCTGTTATTACTTTTTGATAAGAAATCTCAATAGGTAGGCTAGATATTCCTTTAAAGACATAATCTATACTTCCACTATAAGTATATATCCTTGGATATAAAGGATCTTTTTTCAGATTGTCATTATATCTAGAAAATCCAAAAGAAAAAGAATGTTTTTCAAAATCTATGTTATATAGAGCTGAAAATCCCTCTTTATCATTTTGCAAAGTTTGATTTCCAATTGTTTCATATTTGGGTCCAACATATTCATATACAAAAGAGTAAAAATGTTCCTTAACATTTCCCTCTAAAGTAATTTTATAAGCTCTATCTTTTTCTGATGAAAATTCATCAGAAGTGTCAGGATCATAGATGGATCTATAAAGCTCTGTTTGAGTAACCAACTTATCTTCAAAAAAATCTGTTTTTATCAAAATTCCAAAGACTTTACCCTTTTTATCATTACTAGCTGTCCAGATACCAAATGATTCACCCTTTTCCCCTCCTTTTACATAAATACTTTTAACTGTTATTTTATCAGACAGAAAAGAACATTGAGCAGAAGCTCCTAGTATGTGGTCTTTTGAAGAAAAACTTATTCCTATATCTTTTCTAAATCCATATTGTTGTTCGCTGAGAACTGAAAATCCTTTTATTTCAAAATTTTTGTGTTTGAGGGATATTCTACCACCTCTTCTATTCAGACCTTGGACAGAATATTCTGTTTCATCAATCTGTATGTCTCCCAGCTCCAAAGTTAAATTTTTATTTTCCTCTCCATATTTGCTTTGAAATATATAATCTATAACACTTATTCCCTTTTTCTCTGGCTCTGGTAAAGGAAGACTTTGATCTTTATATCTCAAATTAGTAGTGAATGAGGAAGTCCATTTTCTTATTCTCAATTCTGTTTTGCTATTTAAATTTGCTTCTGCTTTTGAATAAGGAATATCCTTTCTATTGTCAGGTTTTTCTACTACTGATTCAAATATTCCTGATAATTGGTTTGAAGAATAAAATTCATCAATTTTTTCATAATGAGAAGTTTTAAATTTAAATTCCTTTTCTATACTTCCCAGTTCTTTTAACTCAACTTTGATAGTTAAAGTATGAAGACCTGAAGGTAGAACCTGAAGAGGTTTAAATTCAAAACCATATGGAGATATTTTTAGCATAGAAGTTATATCAGTATAATCTAAAGTTACTAATAAAGTCTTAGGTTTAAAGGGTCTGTTAATAAAACATTTAATAACTGGTTTTTTAGAAATAACTGTAGAATTAGGACAAGGACTTATTAATTCGATAATTTTATTATTTTCTGAAGAAAAAGCATAAAATGTTAAAAAATGAAAAAGTAGAAAAATAAAAATGATACTAACTTTTCGATAATTCTCCATTTATCCTCCTAACAGAGAACCTTAAATCTTTCAGCATATTCAATACCCTTTAATTTTTATCAATTACCTTTCACCTTTCTTAACTTGTGGATGCAGTCCCAACTTGTCTGCAATTTTCTGGCTGATTTTTTCAGCCCTTTAAGGATGGGCAAGGAATTGTTCGGTGCTATTATTTTATTCTCTTTCTAATCTTACCAACTCTCTTAGCTCATCATCGTTTAGTTCTGTAATCCATGTCTCACCAGCACCCACGATACTTTCGCTTAAAGCACGCTTTTTTTCAATCATCTTGTCTATCTTTTCTTCAACTGTGCCTTTTGTAAGCAACCTGTGCACAAATACATTGCTTTTTTGCCCGATCCTGTATGCCCTATCTGATGCCTGATCTTCAACTGCAGGATTCCACCACAGATCATAATGTATTACATGATTTGCTGAGACCAAATTTAGGCCTGTTCCTCCTGCCTTTAGTGAGAGTATAAAGATCCATGGATCACTTTCTGAATTGAATCTTTCAATCATTTCATCCCTTCTCTTTCTTGGCACACCACCATGCAAAAACAGGACATCTTCTCCCATCTCTTTTAAGATCATTTCCTTAATGAGATATCCCATCTCTCTGAATTGTGAAAAGATAAGCACTTTTTCTTTTTGTCTTTTTATTTCATCTAACAATTCAATTAATCTTTGTGTTTTGCCAGATTCTTCTGGTTTTATTTGCTTTTGCTTTAAATATAACGCAGGATGATTGCAGATCTGCTTTAAAGAAAGCATCAGTTTTAATACAAGCCCTTTTCTTGCTATACCTTCTTTGTTCTGAATCTTTTCTAAGG
>JAMOPG010000198.1 GCA_027064715.1 Desulfobacterales bacterium | reverse complement strand
CTGTGGTTAACCTTACCTTGATCCCGATTGTCCTCCATCTCTAACAACCGATTAGACAATTTTTTCCTTAATGCCGTAAAACTTAAATGTTTCTTTACATGCATAAAATAATCTTTCCATTTTAATTTTCCTCCTAAAATAACCTATTTGTATAATAATTACAACAAATTATTTGAACATTAATACAATTTTTTCCTAAACCTTCAATATCGTCTTTTTTCCCATACTTTGCGAAAAATAAATATCATTTTCCTTGTATTACCCCATAAATCCTAACTCCTCAAACTCACCGAGATTTGCTGAATCATAACCAACCTAATTTTAAAAATTTAATATCTTACCCTTCAGACAAATATTGATGGAATCATTTTACCTATTAATCTTTTTAAAATATTTTTATTGTCAAGATTTTTTCTTGACATCTTTTGGAAGATCATTAATTATTGCCTGTATGAACAATCAAGATGAAAAGATAATAGAATATCAAGCCAAAAGACTTAGGGAAATAATAGATGTAATTGTCTCGTGTTGTAATGATAGCAGGACGTATACGAAGAAAAGGTTTGAAATACCATACGCTGAAATTAAATGTCTCTTGCTATTCAAAGGGGAACGGTACCTAACTGTTAAACATCTATCAGAAAAAATGGAGGTTGCCAAAAGTAGAATAACAAAAATTATAAAAGGCCTTATGGCAAAAGGTTTGGTTGAAAAAATAGAAGATCCAAAGGACAATAGGGTTAAACTTCTCTCTTTAACCCCTAAAGGAAAGAAAAAAATAGAAGAGATAGAACAATTTAGATTAGACATACATAAAAAATTGATTGAACACATAAAACCTCAAGAACGCTCAAATCTCTTTGATTACCTCAATAAGCTCATTGAGAGTATGGAAGTAGTAAAAAACACATTTAAATAATTTTTTGCAAAAAATGTTAATATTGTAAACCTTTTTTGCAAAAATAAAAAAAGATCATAGATTATCCCCCTCTGCAATAGGAAGGTATAGCAACTTTTTATCTAAAAAATTCTGAAAAGCGAGGAAAACAATAAATAAGGGTCTCTGGAAAATTAGAGCCTCTTATTTCATGTATCTTTTCTATTGATTGATTTATACCACTCCATTCAATATCGCCTTTTATGAGTGAATCTGAACACACAATTTCTATTTTATGAGGAAGATAGTAATTTCCAATATACATAAAATCATCAAATAGATAACTGACATTGTTTATCTCTATTTTTCTAATTGAAAAATGTTCAATATCTATAAAAATTCTGTTTTTATCTCCTCCTATAACCAAACATGGAACATGGTTTACATAATCATATGATATCTTGTTTATATCAATACCTAAACTTCTCCAAAAATCATATGGAGTTGTATACATTTTAATATTTAGTGGAATTACCGGGATATCTTCTTCTTTTATGGATGTAGAATTATTTACACCTTTCCATTCAATGTAAACATTGTTTTTGTCTTGAGCCAAAAAATATTTATACTGATCATCTACTATATTTATGACTATGTTTACAGAGAAACTCTTCAGTCCATTATATGCTTTTTTTATATTTGTATCAATCTCCGATGCCAAAATCTTTAGTGAACTTGCCTTTGTTGAAAAAAATAATAAAACAAGCAACAAAAAAACTCTTTTTATGGACACGGAATGAGCTCCCTAAGTCTATTTATTACATCATCCCTGAGTTCTTCATCGTGCAGAGCAAAATATATATTGGCAACCAAATAATCTACCCAGTTTCCCACATCAAACCTCATCCCCTGTAATCTCACAGCAAGTAACTTATTATCATATGCCAATCTCTTCAAGGCTTCGGTCAATTCCAGTTCCTCTTTCATTGTAGGATCATACATATCTTCCAAGTGGCGAAATATATCTGATGTCAATACATATCTCCCAACTATTGCCAGATTCGACGCAGCTTCTTCTACCTTAGGCTTCTCTTGCAGATCCCTTACCCTATACAAATAAGATCCAATCTTTTCACCATTAATTATTCCATACCTATTAACAAGCTCCTTCTTAACTGGCATTACCCCTATTACTGCCATGTTTTCTGTTTCTGCAACTTCTATTAGCTGCTTAATCCCAGGGGTGGCACTAAACAAAAGATCATCTCCAACTATTACAGCAAAGGCCTCATCCATAATTACATCCTTTGCACAGAGCACTGCATGCCCCAATCCCATTTGACGCTTTTGTCTAATACTTATAATATTTGCAAGCTCAGCAACCTTTCTCACCTCTTCTAAAAGCTCTTTTTTCCCACTTCTCTCTAACACCCATTCTAATGACAGATTATAGTCAAAGTGATCTTCTATTATATTTTTATTTTTATTAGTAATAAATATCACATTTTTGACATCAGATGCCATGGATTCTTCCACAATGTACTGGATACAAGGCTTTTTAAATATTGGTAACATCTCTTTTGGTAGGTTTTTTGTTGCAGGAAGTGATCTGGTGCCCCACCCTGCCACTGGGATAACTACTTTATTTATCTTCATAATCTCTCTCCTTATAAAAACTATAAATAATTATTAAAATCTATTTAAAATTTTCCTCATCCTTATTTCCAAGCAAAGACCGCACAGTATTTGCCAATTCTTCTGCAAATTTTTCCACTAAATCCAAATCTTCTCCTTCCACCATAATTCTGGCCTTGGGTTCTGTGCCAGAATATCTAAGAAGGACCCTTCCTCTATTTTTAAGACGTTCTACTATCTTATTTTTTAATTTTTGTATCTCACTAATCTGCTCAAAAGGTATTTTTTGGGTTATAGGTACATTTATCAACTTTTGAGGAAATAACTCCAATTTTCCAGCAAGTTCAGAAAGCCTTTTACCCTTTTTTATCATTATCTTTAATGCCTGCAGAGCAGCCAATATCCCATCACCAGTTGTGGAATATTTAAAAAAAATAAGATGCCCAGACTGTTCTCCACCAAAGCTTGCCCCTATATCTCTCATTTTTTCAACAACATATCTATCCCCAACAGGAGTTCTGATGAGCTTTCCTCCTTTTTCTTGCATAAAAATCTCCAACGCCATATTACTCATAACTGTTGCTACTAGCACACCACCTGGAAGCTCACCATTTTCCATCATATCTTCAGCACAAAAGGCCATTATCTGATCCCCATCCACTATCCTTCCCTTTTCATCAACCAAAATCACCCTATCCCCATCACCATCAAGGGCAATTCCTATATCTGCGCCATTTTTTAACACCAAATCTCTGACTTTTTCAGGATAAAGTGCACCACATTCCTCATTGATATTCAATCCATTGGGGCTCACCCCAATCTTTATAACATCTGCGCCTAATTCTTCAAAAACCAACGGCGCAACCTTATATGCTGCACCATTGGCACAATCTAACACTATTTTTATCCCATCTAGTTTATAATCTGGAGGAAAGCTATTTTTTAAAGATACAATATATCTCCCTGGACTATCTTCTATTTTAAAAGCCCTCCCAACCTCATGACTTTTGGGATAATTCCAATTAATTGTTGGGTCTAAAACCATACTGGAAATATGTTCTTCAGCCTCATTGCTCAGTTTAAATCCAGTGGAATCAAAAAATTTTATCCCATTGTCATAATAGGGATTATGAGAAGCAGAAATTACTATTCCCAGATCTGCCCTCATATTTTTGGTGAGAAATGAGATTGCAGGTGTAGGAAGTGGACCCACCAGATATACATCCATTCCAGATGCACATAGACCAGAGGTCAATGCAGTTTCAAAGATATATCCAGATCTCCTTGTATCCTTTCCTATAACAACCTTGTGTCTTTTTTTATCCTTGCGAAAGTATTCACCTACTGCAAGTCCTAGCCTTATTGCTATCTCAGGCTCCATGGGAAATTCATTTACAAGACCCCTGATTCCATCTGTCCCAAAAAGATTCTTGCCTACTCTCATAATACATCTACCCCCACAATTAACTATTTTACTGCAGATTTAAACGCTTTTAAACGCTTCCACAATCTTCAAAGTATCTTTAGTCTTTTTAACATCATGGACCCTGTGTATATAAACACCCCTATTTGCCAGTAGTGCTGTTGCCACCTGTGTGGCTGTTTCCCTATCTTCTTTAGGAAGTCCAAGCAATTTTTCCCATATAGACTTATTGGAAAGTCCCATATATACTGGTCTTCCCAATTCAAAAAATTTCTCAATGTTTTGTAAAATAACAAGATTGTGTTCCAATGTCTTACCAAAACCAATCCCTGGATCAATAACAATGTTTTGTTCTGGAAGACCTGAGGTAGTTAATTTTTTCAAATTTTGTTCAAAAAAATTCATAAGTTCTGACACAACATCTTCATATCGTGGGTCCTTTTGCATATCTTCAGGTCTACCTTTAGAGTGCATGAGCACATAACCAGGTTTATATTCACAAATAATATCTAACAGATCTGGATCAAATCTACAAGCAGACACATCATTAATTATCTTGGCCCCTTTTTTCAAGGCCTCCTCTGCAACTACTGCCTTGTATGTATCCACTGACACCACTATGTCTTTAAAGTTTTCAACTGTCCACTGTAGAACTGGCATTACCCTTCTCATCTCTTCTTCAGCACATATTCTCTTTGAAAATGGCCTGGTTGATTCCCCACCAATATCTATTATATCCGCTCCATGTTCAACCATCTCTTTTACGCCTGAAATAGCCTTTTCTTTGTCTAGATATTTCCCTCCATCAAAAAAAGAATCAGGTGTGACATTTAATATACCAACCACAATATACGGAGGCATCTTAATTACTTCTCCATTTAAGATCTTCCATTCATAACTCTGTCCCATATCTATTGTCCCTTATCTTCATCTTCAGCTAATTCAAAATCATCGCTTGACTCATCTTTTACAGAATTCTCCACCTGATTAACTTGTGTATTGGGAACCTCTTGTTTATTAGCAGGCGGAAGTTCTTTACCTTCCATAATGAGATCCAAATCCTTTCCAGTTAAGGTCTCTCTTTCTAAGAGATATTTAACAATTATGTGAATCTTTTGTTCATGAGTTTCAAGAATTTCTTTTGCTCTATCATAGGCCTTTTTTAATATTTTCATTATCTCTCTGTCTATCAGTCTGGCAGTTTCTTCACTATAATGTTTGTATTGAACAAGATCCCTACCTAAAAAGACTTCCTGACCATTTTCACTCAAAGCAATGGATCCAAAGGCCTCACTCATGCCCCATTCACATACCATTCTCCTTGCCATCTTAAATGCCCTATCTAAATCATTAGCTGCACCAGTTGTCATAACATTTAAAAACATCTGCTCAGCTACACGCCCACCCATCAACACTGCAAGGGTGTCTTCCAAATATTCTTTTGTATAATTGTGGCGATCATCCAAAGGAAGTTGCATTGTTACACCTAATGCCTGCCCTCTTGGAATAATAGATACCTTATGTACAGGATCAGCCTTAGGAAGTATCTTTGCTACCACTGCATGACCAGCCTCATGATATGCAGTGAGCCTTTTTTCCTCTTCGCTCAAAATCACGCTCTTTCTCTCTTTACCCATTAACACCTTGTCCTTTGCCTCTTCTAAGTCAGTCATATCTATTTCATTCTTGTTCTTTTTAGCAGCAATTAATGCTGCCTCATTGACCATATTTTCTAAATCAGCACCAGAAAACCCAGGGGTCCCCCTGGCCAAAACCTCAAGATCCACATCTTTAGACATCTTCACCTTTTTTGCGTATATCTTTAATATTTCTAATCTTCCTTTTAAATCAGGATTAGGAACCACTATTTGTCTATCAAACCTACCAGGTCTAAGCAGGGCAGGATCAAGGACATCAGGCCTATTTGTTGCCGCTATCAAGATTACTCCTTCGTTGCTCTCAAATCCATCCATTTCCACTAAAAGCTGATTCAAGGTCTGTTCCCTCTCATCATGACCACCACCTAGACCTGCGCCTCTTTGTCTCCCAACAGCATCAATCTCATCAATAAATATAAGACAAGGGGCATGCTTTTTCCCTTGCATAAAAAGGTCCCTCACCCTTGCAGCACCAACTCCCACAAACATCTCCACAAAGTCAGATCCTGATATAGAAAAAAATGGAACCCCAGCCTCTCCTGCAACTGCCCTTGCAAGGAGTGTCTTACCTGTTCCTGGAGGACCAACCAACAAAACCCCTTTGGGGATTCGACCACCTAATCTGGTAAATTTTTTGGGATTTTTCAAAAATTCCACAACCTCTTGCAGCTCCTCTTTTGCCTCATCCACTCCAGCAACATCATCAAAAGTGACCTTATTATCTTCTTCTGACATTAACTTAGCCCTGGATCTCCCAAAAGAAAATGCCTTGCCCCCTGCCCCTCCTTGCATCTGTCGCATGAAAAATATCCATACACCTATGAGAAGAAGCATTGGAAACCACGACGCCAATATAGTAATATACCATGGAGACTCTTGTTTAGGCTCTACTTCCACAGAGACCCCTTTTTTAATTAACAGAGGAACAAGATTTGGATCATTTTCAGGGGCATAAGTCACAAAAAACCTATTATCTAAAAGCCTTCCCTCTATTTTCTCTCCATCTATTTTCACTGCTATCACATCCCCACTATCAACTAATTTCAAAAACTCAGAATAAGGAACCGTGGCTTGATGCCCCATGGGTTGATTAAACATATTAAACAGAGCAATCAAAACTAAACAGATTATTGTCCATACAACTAAATTTTTGGCAAAATTATTCAAGGCCCAATCCTCCTAAAAATTTTTGTTTTTTTCTTTGAAATTTATCATAAAAATTTGGGTATTTACATTTTAAAAAAAATAATTAATAATCATTTTCAGCGGAAGCGTTACGCCACCGGTGTGGCGCCTGGACTTCAAATCCAGTGGGCGGCCGAGAGGTCGCCGGTAGGTTCGACTCCTATACGCTTCCGCCATTTTTTTTGTCTTCAATCCAAGCATCTATCTTTTTAATCTGTACCTTAATAGAATCAAAGCCTGTTCCCCCTTCTATATTTCTCCTTTTCACTGCATTTTTATAATCAAGTACAGAATAGACATCTTCATCTATCTTATCTGAAAATCTCCTAAACTCATCTATTGTAAGCTCTTCCAACCCTTTTCCATTTTCCTCAGCATATGCAACAATCTTGCCTGTTATATAATGAGACTCTCTAAAAGGTATCCCTTTAGTTACAAGATAATCTGCCAACTCTGTGGCATTTAAAAAACCTTTATTTAATGCCTTTCTCATATTTTTTGCATCAAATTCTATTTTTTCCATCATTCGAGACATAATTACTAAAGAAGAGGAAACTATCTTATCACTATCTATAAATGGAGGCTTGTCTTCTTGTAGATCCCTATTATAAGCCAGAGGTAAAGATTTTATAAGGGTTAAAAGAGAAACTAGGTTCCCAATTGTCTTTGAAGATCTTCCTCTCATGAGTTCTGCAACATCAGGATTCTTTTTCTGTGGCATAATAGATGAACCTGTGGCAAATTCATCTGGTAGTAAAATAAACCCAAAACATGGATTGGAAAAGATTATTATCTCTTCACACAATCTGCTTAAGTGCACCATAATAACAGAACCACAAAAAAGGGCCTCTAAGACAAAATCCCTATCAGATACTGCATCCATACTATTTGAAAAAACATCTAAAAAGCCTATCTCTTGTTTAACAAAATCAGGATCAATAAAATGGGTGGTACCTGCCAGTGCAGCGGCCCCTAATGGAGATACAGCTACCCTTTTTTTTATATCTTCGATTCTCTCAAAATCACGTTTAAACATAAATGCATAAGCAAGTAGATATTGAGCTAAAGATACTGGCTGAGCTGGTTGTAGATGAGTATAGCCAGGCATAATAACCTCTATGTGTTCAGAGGCCCTTGATTTTAATGTATTAATTAAATTAATAAGCCCATTTTGCCATATCTTAATCCTATCCAAAACAAACATCCTGAAATCTAATGCAACCTGATCATTTCTACTTCTTGCTGTATGCAATTTTTTGCCCACATCACCCACTAACTCAGTTAGTCTCATCTCCACATTTAGATGAACATCTTCCAAATCCTTTCTCCAAGGAAAAGACCCCTCTTTAATTTCCTTTAATATTTTTTCTAAACCAGCTACTATTTTTTCCCCCTCTTCTGCTGTCAATATCCCCTGTTTTGTAAGCATTTTTGCATGAGCTATTGATCCTTTTACATCTTGCTCAGCAAAATATTTATCAATATCTATTGATGCTGTATAATCCAGCACAAGCTCATCTAAATTTTCCTTAAATCTACCTTTCCACATATAAATGCTCCACTACAATCTCTTATTTCCAGCAATGAGCCTTAAGCCCTGCAATCTTATAAATCCTGTTGCATCTTGTTGATTATAAACCTCATCTGCCTCAAAGGTGACCAGCTCAGAATTGTAAAGAGAATAAGGAGATTTTCTTCCAATTGGATAAACGCCACCTTTGTATAATTTAAGCCTTACACTTCCTGTAACTCTTTCTTGAGTTGCATCAAAATATTTCTGCAGACTCTCTCTTTCTGGTGAAAACCAAAATCCATAATATATCATCTCAGAATATCTGGGAATCAAAGAGTCTCTTAGGTGCATTACCTCTCTATCAAGGCATATCCCTTCTAGATCCCTGTGAGCAACATGGATTATTGTTCCACCAGGTGTCTCATAAACCCCTCTAGACTTCATCCCCACAAACCTGTTTTCAACAATGTCAATCCTGCCTATGCCATGTCGTCCACCTATTTCATTCAATTTTAAGATAAGCTCTGCAGGACTATATCTTTTTCCATTTATTGCAACAGGATCCCCTTTTTCAAAATCCAATGTAATAATTTCTGGTTCATCAGGGGCCTTTTCTGGTGGCGTTGTGAGCACATATGTATGCTCTGAAGGCTCAGCCCAGGGATCTTCCAATTCACCACCTTCAAAACTTATATGTAATAAATTTCTATCACAGCTATAAGGCCTTTTTTTTGTCACAGGGACATGGATACCATTTTCCTTTGCATAATTAATAAGGTCTGTCCTTGACCTTAAATTCCATTCCCTCCAAGGGGCTATTGTCTTTAACTCTGGAGCAAGGGCCATCACAGATAGTTCAAATCTCACCTGATCATTCCCTTTACCTGTTGCTCCATGGGCAACTGCATCAGCACCAACCTCTCTTGCAATCTCCACCATCTTTTTGGCAATTAATGGTCTAGCAAGAGATGTCCCAAGTAGATATCTTCCTTCATAAATTGCACCTGCCCTAAAAGCAGGAAACACGTAATCCTTTGCAAACTCTTCTTTTAAGTCTAAAATATATGCCTTTGTGGCCCCTGTTGCTATGGCCTTTTGTTCAAGACCATCTAACTCTTCTCCCTGCCCCAAATCTGCTGTAAAGGTTATTACCTCACAATTATATGTATTTTTTATCCATTTTAAAATAACAGAGGTATCAAGACCCCCAGAATATGCAAGTACAACCCTTTTTATATTACTCATATTTCCCCCAATAAATTTATAATATTAACTGAACAACCATTCTAAAATTGCCTTTTGCATATGCAGCCTATTTTCTGCCTGATCCCAGACAATAGAATATTCACTCTCTATTACGTCATCTGTTATTTCTTCTCCCCTATGGGCTGGAAGGCAATGCATAACACGCACATCTTCTTTTGCCAAAGAAAGCAATTTCTCGTTTACTTGATAATCCCTAAAGATCTCTTTTCTCTTTGACAAATCTGTCTCAAGCCCCATAGATGCCCAAACATCAGTATTTACATAATCTGCACCTTCTACAGCCTCTTTTGGATCATAAGTAAAATATATATTGGCACCCAGAGATCTTGCCTCCTCAATCAACTCTTTCTTTGGCTCATATCCTTTAGGACAAGAGATAGTCAACTTAAAAGGAAGTAAAGTTGCTGCATTTATCCATGAATTTGCCATGTTATTGCCATCACCTACCCATGCGATCTTTAATCTGGAAAAATCAGGGGTCCTTTCATAAATTGTGAGCAAATCACTCATCACCTGACATGGATGAAACTCATTACTAAGTGCATTAACTACAGGTATTGTTGAATATTCTGCCAGCTCTTCCAATTTATTCTGACCAAAAGTGCGTACTATCATCAGGTGTGCATACCTTGATATCACCCTTGCAGTATCTTTTAAAGGTTCATCTCTTCCAAGCTGGCTATCCTTTGGAGTCATAAATATGGAATATCCTCCTAACTCTCTTACTGCAACTTCAAATGAAACCCTAGTCCTTGTTGAAGGCTTTTCAAAAATAAGTACTGCACATCTATTTTTAAGCACATCTAATATCTTCCTTTCTCTTTTTATCTCTAAAGCCCTATCTAAAAATTTTTCAATATCCTGTTTTGGAAAATCCCTGATAGTAAGAAAATGTTTCATCTTAAATCTCCCGTATCTATTAAACAATACAATGATTTTCTTTCAAATGCTCAAGTAATATATCTGTATATTCAAACATCTCATCCCCATGTTCATACCCCATCAAATGCAACATGCCATGTATTAACATCCGCAAAAAATATTCTTTAATATCTTGATCATATAAAAATGCCTCTCTCATTATTGTATCGACAGACACACAAATACTTCCTAAAAAATCCTCTTCTTCTGCTGGAAAGCTCAACACATTTGTTGGAGCTTGAATATTCAAAAACTCACTATTTAATCTTTCAATTTCTCTGTCATTTGTAAGCTTAATCTCAACACCTTTATCTAGTCCAAAATAATCCACGATTAATTTAATACATCTTTCTAATTCCCTAAGATCAAATAAAAAAAAATTATTTGTTTCCTTCAGAATCTTTATTTTCGTATCTTTCATATGCATCAATTATAGCGCCTACAAGTTTATGTCTTATAACATCTTTTTTTGTAAAGTATATAAATTTGATTCCTTCTACATCTTTCAATACCTTTTGTGCTTCAACTAATCCAGAAGATGTCTTGCTGGGTAAATCTATTTGCGTTACATCTCCTGTAATTATTGCCCTTGATCCATATCCAAGTCTAGTCAAAAACATCTTCATCTGTTCTGAAGTAGTATTTTGCGCTTCATCTAATATAATAATTGATCTATTTAATGTCCTTCCACGCATAAATGCCAAAGGAGCCACCTCAATAACCCCACTATCCATAAACTCTTGCACCTTTTTAAAATCCAAAAGATCATGTAGGGCATCGTATAATGGTCTAAGATAAGGATTCACCTTTTCTAAAATATCACCTGGCAAAAAGCCCAATTTTTCTCCAGCCTCAAGGGCTGGTCTAGTTAATATAAGTCTCTTTACTTTTTTTTGCAACAAAAAGGATACTGCCATGGCCACTGCGAGATATGTCTTGCCTGTACCTGCAGGACCTATTGCAAATACCACTTCATTATTTTTTATTGCTTGTAGATATTCCCTTTGAGCTAGTGACCTGGGTGATATAGTCTTTTTTGGTGAAACAGCATAAAATTTGTCTTTAAATAATTCACTGAGATCTCCAGTGGGATAATTTTCCAGATATTCAACTGCAAAATCATAGTCATCTGGATGCACTGTAAAGCCTTTTCTCAAGATATCATAAAATTGAACTAACAAATTACAAGCAATATCCACTTTGCTTTGCTCGCTCGCAGAAATAAAAAGTTTTGTACCTCTACTGGATATCTCTATTCCCAATCTCTTTTCCAAAAATTTTAAAAACTTTTCCTGTGGACCAAATAAAACTTGGGCAAGTGATGTGTCATTGAATTCTAACTCTCTATCTATCACCAATTACGCACCTCCTCAAAATAATATTTACAATTACTTTTTTTCGATATAAAAATATCAAGAAAAAAGTAGCAACTATTATGGACTGGAAACTATTTTTTACTACATTTGTAGCTGTCTTTTTTGCAGAACTGGGAGACAAGACACAACTTAGTGCTCTGCTCTTTGCTGCAAAATCACAAAAGATCTGGACAGTGTTTTTCGCTGCATCCCTTGCACTTGTCAGTGTGACACTTATTGGAGTTCTCCTTGCAGATGTTGTGACACAGTTTGTCTCTCAACAAACAATCAAAAAATTTTCAGCCCTTTTATTTATTCTAATGGGTCTTCTTATATTTTTCGACAAACTATAACTAGCCACCTACCTTATACATGCCCAAGTATTCACATTTATCCTTTAAATATAATTCTCTGCCAATGGGCTTTCTTTCTCCTGCCTTAAGCATAACTTTTACTATAATGTCATCACTTATCTTTTTATTTCTTAAAAGCCCCTTTAAAAGATAACTTTTTTTTGCAAAAAGGCAAGTTTTAAGAGAGCCATCTGCAGTAATTCTAAATCTATTACACCTATTACAACAATGATCAGACAAAGGAGATATGATTCCTATTCTTCCTTTGCCTCCTTTGATTTTATACCTTCTAGCAGGTCCCTTTGTCTTTTTTTCTAAAATTTCAGGTATAAGTTCAAATTCTTTATATATCTGGGAAAGTATATCTTTTGCACTTACAAAAAACTTTTGATTCCATTTATTGTCCCTGGTTAGATCCATAAATTCAATAAATCTTACATCTACAGGATTATTAACTGCAAAATTAGCAAATCTTATTACCTCATCATCATTAATATCCTTTAAAACAACCACATTAATCTTTGTCCTGATATCTTCTTGAATAAGAGAATAAATAGTATCTAATACAGAATAAAGATTTCCATTTTTTGTGATATATCTAAATTTTTTTTCATCAAAACTATCTAATGATACATTTATCGCCTTTATACCGATTTGTTTTAACTTAACAATATCATGTTTCTTTAAAAGACTTCCATTTGTGGTAATTCTCAAATCAATATCAGGGAATTTATCCATCACCTTACCTAAAAAATCTAAAAATCCTTTTCTAATAAATGGTTCACCTCCTGTTAAACGAACCTTTTCTACACCCAATCTTTGGCCAATGGAAATCAGTCTTAATATCTCCTCATAGGTCAATATTTCGCTACAGGGCAAAAACTTAAAATCCCGTCCCTGCCCACAATATATACACCTAAAATTACAACGATCTGTAATACTGATCCTCAAATAATTTACATACCTGCCAAAATTATCTTTAATTTTTATCATTAGTTAGTAAATTCTCAGTTTTTCAATTGACGAGTCATTTTTTACCAACAATGACCCAAGAACCTTTGTAACTTCTACCTCCCCCAAAGGCTTACCCTTTATCTTTTTTATATACCGCACTTCTGAATATATCACCTCTAAGTAATCACTATCTCTTTGATAGCTAAACCTACCAGCAATTACAGCTGCCTCTTCTAACGTCCTTTGAGGTATCTCTTTTTTTGGATTGTCCCTTACAATAATCACGTGTGCTCCTGGCCCACCTGAAGCATGCAGCCACAAATCATGGGATGTGGCGCCAAAACTCAAAAGCTTGTGATTTGCCTCCTGATTTTTACCACTAACAATAAAGTATCCATCACTACTTTTATAAACTTTAACTTTAAGTCCTGAAATCCTTGATGGTAGTGGTATCTTTTGCAAAGATCTATTTTTTCTTTTTTTATAATCTTCGATATTAACTTTCTCTAAATCCTTGGTCTCTAAATAATCAAGCCCCCTTTTGGCCTTTTTGGCCATTTTAAACATCTTATTCATATTTTCAATGAGGCTTAATGAGGCATCTAACTCAATATCTATTAAAGAACCATTTTCATCTGTTACTGAAATTTTATCATAATGTTTATTGATATCAAACTGATGAAGATTTTGTTGTATTAAAATAGCCATCTTTCCCAATTTTAGCCATTTTTCTAATTTTTGTCTTTCCTTCTCTAATCTCTTTTCAGCCCTTTTCAACCTTTTTGATAAATTTATTTCTTTATCTTTTAACTTATTTAAGATACTCCATCCATAATATTCTGCTGCATCATTGGCACTCTTAAATATATTTTCTTTATATCCTTTTATGTTAGATCTCTTCCAAAGGGAAAGTTCTACGTTTTCATCAATCTCATACACATAAAACTCTTTAATATTTTCTTCTATAAAATCTTTATAAAACTTTTTTTGAAAATCTATATCAAGTTCCAAAAGATTATACCTAAAAGGAGATGTGATATGAGGATATCTTTTATAAATCTGTTTATCTTGAATGATTTCATTTATAGGAGGCCACGAAATAGAATCTGGTATAGGAGGCGGCTGTTTTGTTAATGTGAGACCATTTTTTAAATCAAAAATAATAAAATCATCACTATCTGTGTCTCTATGACTTAATTTTATTACAAATAATCTCTTTGGCCAATCTACTAAAATATCTTCAATCCATCTGTTTAAGACCCTTTTTCTCCACCAACCAACTTGTGAGCCAGGTCTTAATGGATTTTGGGGCCTATTTTTTGATAAAAAAACAAAATTGTCTTTGGCTCCATATTTGAATATTAGATTAGTCTTTTTTGAAATCTTAAAAGACCAAACTAAATCTAGAGGATTGTATATCTTTTCTACCCTAGATCCTACTAAAACCCCTTTTATTTCTTTTAATACATATCTAAAAAAACTGGCATCCATAAATTATTAAGTTAACGTCCTTTATATAACTTCTCTTCTTCTTCCTGTCTGTTTTTACATTCAATACAAAGGGTTGTCACTGGTCGAGCCTTCAATCTTTCTATTCCTATCTCTCCTCCACATTCTTCACAAATACCAAAGGTGCCATTGTCAATGCGCTCTAAGGCCTCTAAAATCTTTTTCCTAAGTTTTCTTTCTCTATCCCTAAGCCTTAAGGCAAAAAATTGTTCAGACTCTACAGATGCCCTATCTGCAGGATCAGGATAAGATGAGGAGGAATCAACCATCTCCTCCATGGTTTCTCTTCCTTTTTTTTCTATCTCTTCTAACATTTTTTCAAGCTGATTTCTAAAATATTTCAAATCTTCTTGACTTAACACGGCTTACTCCTATTATTTTTTTCTGGATTTCCTTAAACAAAAATCAAAACAAAATCAACATGATTTTCATAACATAATTTATAACTATATTTAAAAAAATCTTTCTAAACCCTAATTTACTCTCTTGGCAAGAGGAAATGTTTGTGCTAATTTTCACAACCAGGAAAGGTAGGATTGGCAATAACTTAACATTCACTTCAAAAGGAGGGAATTATGGCAGTTTATGTAGTAGGTCACAAGAATCCTGACACTGATTCTGTTTGTGCAGCAATTGCACTTGCTGATTTAAAAAGCAAATTGGGTCTAGAGTGTGTTCCTGTGGTTCAAGGAGAACCTAACAATGAAACCAAGTTTGTTTTGGAAAAATTTGGAATAAGTGCCCCTGAAATTATGACAGATGGCACAGGCAAGAAGGTAATTTTGGTTGACCATTCTGACATCTCCCAATCCCTGGACAATCTAGACAAGGCAGAAATTCTAGGTATTGTTGACCACCATAAGGTAGGGGATGTAACCACTCCTAATCCTGTAGAGGTATGGACCTGGCCTGTTGGTTGTACGTGTACAGTATTAAAAAACATGTATGACTTTTTCGGTGTAGAGATTCCCAAAAATATTGCTGGAATTATGCTCTGTGCAATCTTGAGTGATACTGTAATCTTCAAATCTGCAACATGCACAGATAAGGACAAAGAGGCGGCTGAGGCACTTGCAAAAATAGCTGGTGTGGATGATGTACAGGCACTGGGTCTTGAGATGTTCAAGGTAAAATCCGCAGTTGAAGGAACTCCAATTAGAGATTTGGTATACAGAGACTACAAAGATTTTAATATGAGCGGTAAAAAGGTAGGGATCGGACAGTTAGAAGTTGTTGATCTCTCCATCTTAGATCCTGTCAAGGAACAACTGGCAGAAGAAATCAAAAAAGTAAGAGAAGAAGGCTCATATCACAGTGTATTTTTGCTCTTAACTGACATTATGAAGGAAGGTTCTCAAATGCTCATTGCTTCAGAAGATCCTTCTGTTGTGGAAAAGGCCTTTGGCAAGGCACCTGAAGGTGATAGGGTATGGCTTGATGGAGTAATGTCCAGAAAAAAACAGGTTGTTCCAAACTTGGAGAAGGCCTTTGCAAATCTATAAGTAGAATTTAGGGGGCAAAAGCCCCCTAAATTTTATTACTCTTTAAAGTAGGTCCCAAAATGAATCATCGTAATATTTGAGTATAACAGGATTAACTAATGTATTTATCTTCACACCATTGCAAACAAGATCTTTTGGTGTTTCAAAAAAAGAAGCTGCAAGGCCTTTTGTTAGAAATTTTGTATAGTTTTCATTTAGATTTCTATACACACTCTTTTGAACACTAGATTTAGATAAAAATGATTTTAAACCAATTACAAATCCCCATTCCCCAAAGGATGGAACATTTATTATTAGGGGATATGCATAAAAATGTGCAGATTTTATTGTATTTAAAATGCAACAAAATGCTTTTTTTGCAAAAAAAGGAGTGGTTGCCTGAGTTATTATAACGCCATTTTCAGATAAGACTCTATAAATAATTTTATAAAACTCTAAAGAATATAATCTAGAACTTCGTATATTTCTTGGATCAGGGAGATCAACTATTACGAGATCTATATCTGATTTTATATTTTTTTTAAAATCTTTCACAAAATTAAAACCATCTTGAAAAAAAAGCTTTACTTTTTTATTTAAGAGGCTATTTTGGTTAATCTTTCTCATTATCTTATTCTGCATGGAAAAATTGACGAATTCCTTATCTAGATCAACCAAAAATATATTCTTTACATAGGGATATTTTAAAAGTTCCCTTACTACACACCCATCTCCACCACCAATAACCAATATATTTTGGGCATTAACTAAAGACATGGGTATATGCACTATTGTTTCATGATACCTTTTTTCATCAACTGTATTGAGTTGCAGATGTCCATCTAAATATAACAAATAATCATTTCTCCATTTCGTTATAACGATTTTTTGATATTTTGTCTGTTTTATTTCAACTATAGGATCTCTGTAAAACCTTTGTTCTAAATATAGATATATTGGTTTTGCAAAAAATGTAAAAAAAGCTATACAACATATTGTTCCAAGATACAAAAAAATCATATGTTTTTTGACCCTTTTAGGAAAAGAAAAAAGAAGAAGACCTGCAACCATAAGATTTAATGATCCCACCAAAACAGGAGTGTACAATAATCCAAGTTTTGGTAGAAAGAAATATCCATACAAAATTCCGCCAGGAAGTGCACCTAAATAGTCTTTTTCCAATATAGTTGAAATATTTTCCTTAAGCTCTTCAAATAACTCATTAATCCGAACAGCCAGAGGAATTTCCAATCCTATCAAAAATCCAATCAAAAAACAGAGTGAATATATTGTATATGTCATTCTCGATTCATAAGGGGCTTGAAGATATGCAATATACACAGAAAAACTAACCAGTAGGCTAATTGATATTTCTGTATATATAAGGGCATTAAAAAGCATGGGATCTTTTATGTATTTACTAAACCTGGCACCAACTCCCATTGCAAGGAGCATAATGGAGATGGTCATTGTCCATTGAAAGATGGAGTCCCCTAAGAGATAGGACGCAAGAGTAGAAAGCAGGTATTCAGCAACAATACCTGCAAAACCTGTAAAAAAGATAGATAGTTTTATTGATATTTTTGGAGAAAGCACTTTTTTGTTTTTAAAGATTGATTATTTACTTTAGTGAGACATGAGACTAACTCGTTAAAATAAAAGATATTAAAGATGATGCCATAAATAGACATCCAATAACTATTCCTGCACCAAGATTCGGTTCTTTGAGTTCTGCCCTAAAAGAAAATTTTCTAAAAAGAATCAAATCAAAGATATAAAAAAGGATTATCATCACAACTATGGAGATAAGCCACTCTAACAGAGTAATTCCTATATCTTCCAAGATAGTTCCAGCAATTGGACCTGATATGACTTCATGAATAACAATGGAGACACCTAAAAAGAGTCCAGAAAAAGAAGTGGCAACTGCCCTATTATCTTCCAGCAGTTCCTCTTCTAAATCAACTTTTAAAATAAAAGACATGATCTTAGAACTTATGAAAAATAAAATTAGTCCAATAATACTATATATTATTGATTCTAGATACATTGAGGACCATGAGGTTATCTCTCCACCAACAAAACTTCCTGATACAATAATTCCCATAGATAGAAAAAAACTGCATTCAGTTATTCCTGCTGCTACATTCTGTTTTTCAATTATCTGTGTAGGTAGATCTATTTTTCTCATAAAAATCAAATCAAATAATCTAGTGAATAACAAAATTACAACCAATAGAATAGTTCCAGTAGTACCATTTATGTAGGGGGGATATAAAGGATCTATAGAGGTCACCAATGCCACAGACATTCCAGCCAAAAATCCTGAAAAAGAAAAACCCATGGCCGCATTGTTTTTAGAAAAAAGTTCCATCTGTAATGAGACCTTTTTATAATACAATCTATCAAATACAAATTTTCCGATTATAAGCCAGGTGACAACCCATATGGCAGTGGATATTATATTTAAAAATTGAGCCATCGCTTACTTCCCTCCAAAAAATCCTGAAGATCTAAAAGTTGATACCCTGCTCCTTCCAAACTTTGATTCAAAACGGGACGCAAAGGAGGATGAGTGTGTCTTAGAAGAGAACCTTTCTTGAAATTTTGAGCTTGCACGAGGTTTTTCTGTAGGGGGAGTCTTATATTGAGAGGGATAATCTGGATATCGTTGATAATGAGAATAACCATAATAACCATATCTATAAATATCTGTCCCATATGTGGGGAATACCACTCTAAACATTGAATACAAAATATTTATTATAATAAATACAACAATAATGCCTATTATAACGCCAAGAAGTGATATTCCCTGACTCTTATTTTTATCTTGAAAAGACATTTTCTATTTCCCACTCTTCCAATCTTCTTCCACTATAGATCTCAAAATCTTCATCCCCCCATTGCAAAATCTCAAGCAACTTCCCATCCTCACTTTCAAAATCCCATATTATCACAGGAGATCTATGACCCTCCTTCACATAATATGCAGCAGAAGAAAAAACCAGCTTGTATTTTTTGTTATCAAAAATTATATCACTTGGCAAATCATCATGGGACTTTAAATAACTAATGAGATCTAAAGAGAGTTTTTTGAGATCATCCTTTACAAAAAAATAGAGTCCATCTTCATCCTTATTCAAAAATCCCTCTCGAGTTGGAGAACAAATCTTAAAATCCCATTCTCTATCATCACCATAATCATAATAACCCCTTGATTTGACTTCCCATACCTCACCATCTAATTCTATTACATCCCCTATTTTTAGATTTTCCAATGAATGACCCACCAACTGTATATCTGGTTTTTCTTTCTTTTTTTTAAAAAAATCAAAAATGCCCATATAAATTAGTTTCCTTTTTTAAGACAGTTAATTATGATATCAAAAAGTTTATCAAGTGTAAATGGCTTTTGAATAAAATCAACTATACCTACATCCTTGATAGAAGCATCTACTGTTTCTTTTCCATATCCAGAGCACAACACAATCTTCTGCTTTGGAAACTCTTTTAAAATCTCTTTTGCACAACTAACTCCACCCATCCCGGGCATATCCACATCCATGAGTATGAGATCAAATTCCCCCCTTTCCTTTAAAATAGATATGGCCTCTTCACCTCTTTCAGCCAAAATTACTTCTATCCCCTTCATCTCAAGGGCATCTTTTACAATTTCCCTTATCATTTCCTCATCATCTACCACTAAAACCTTTGCCTTGATTTTCTCTATCTCTTTTTTTGTGGACTTCTCAACACCCTCTTGCGAATAAATTTCTTCAGACAATATTGGTAGGTAAATCTGAAAAATAGTGCCTTTCCCAACTTCACTTTCACATGTTATATATCCATTGTGTGACTTCACAATCCCATAGACTATCGCAAGTCCAAGACCAGTGCCTTTTCCAATTTCCTTTGTAGTGTAAAATGGAGTAAATATCCTATCCAGATCCTTTTGGCTTATCCCACATCCATTATCTTTAACCCACATACACGCAACCTCTTCCCCTTTGATATTTTGATTTTTTAAGATATCATTATTTTCTACAACCTTAACCCCAATCTCTATCTCTCCATCCTGTTTATCTCCAATTGCATCCACTGAATTATTCACCAGATTTACTATTACCTCCTCTAATTGTACAAAATCTCCCTTTACCATGATTGGAACTTTGCTTAAACAAGTGTCTATACTTATTCTCTTTGTTATTCCACCTCTAAGAAGTTCTTTAGAGGATTTAATTACTTCATTAAGATCCACTGGCTCCATCTTAATATCTTTTTTTCTACTAAATGTAAGCAACCTATTTACTACTACTTCTGCCCTACTCAGTAATTTATCTATTCTCTTAAAATAGTTTGTTCCCAATTGAAACTTATCTTTCATATGCTCCATGATTTCAAATTGTGTTCTCAGTGCCTGAAGAATATTATTAAATTCATGAGCTATACCACCTGCCAGTATACCTAAGGCCTCAAATTTTCTAGCTTGCCTAAGTTGAGATTCAAGCCTTTCCTGCTCTGTTAAATCCAATATAGAAACTATACATTGATGAGTATTAGCCAATCTTTCTACAGTAATTATGAGCTCTTTTACTTCTTTATTTTTATCTATTCCTTTGCATTTTATTTTTTGAGGATATTTATTTGACAAATTCCTAATACAATTTTTACCAATATAGTCCCAATCAACATTGTATAAAAAATTATTTATAGAAAGCTTTCCTTCAATTTCTCTTTTTGTATATCCAAAGAGATTTTCAACTTCATTATTGGCCATTTGGATATTACCTTTAAAATCAACTATAAGAGTGGGCACACCTGTGCTTTCAAATATTGCCCTATATTTTTTTTCACTCTCTTTTAATCTTCTTTCATATTCTATCTTTTTTGTTTTGTCTCTGAGTATAGTTCTAAAACCAACAATTTTTCCATCTCTGTCTTTTTTTAGAGAAACAAGGCTTTCCACCCAAAGCTCTTGCCCATCTTTTTTATAAAATTTCCAATTACGATATTTCCCAATTATCTTCTTATCAAATAACTCTTTAACATCTCTTAAGATATTTTTTTTGTATTTGATGTCAGTAAAATCACTAAAATGTCTTCCAATAAGCTCCTCTATTGCATATCCTGACATTTTTGATAAACTCTTATTACAAAATTGGATTCTACCCTCTAAATCTAATTCTACATATGCATCTTCGAGATTTTCTATAATGGATCTATATTTTTCCTCACTTTTTCTTAATTCTATTTCCTTTTCCTTTCTAATCATTATCTCTTGAGTTAATCGTATGTTTGCAAATTTTAACTTTTGTAAATTATTTTGCAATTTTTCATTTAAATTTTTCAAGTAATTATATAATTTAAAACTATCTAGAAGATTTGCACATGCAAATAATACTAATGATAAGAGATATTGCGCATGCTCTGGGAATTTATATTCATTATCATATGTAAGTCCTATAAACATTCCATGTATTCTTCTTGGTGTGGCAATAGGATGCAATACAATAAATCCATTTCCCTGTTTACTTGCCAAAATTTTAAACGAATTATTATTTAATGCCAATGCAAAAGCTCCAGTTTCCACTAGATCTAAATATTCTTCTTCAAAATAATTACTATATGTTTCTGGAATAGATAATATTTGTTGAAAGGAGTTATCTATATCATCTACAATATAAAAACTCACCCCAATAAAATCATGTATTGTAAAAATTTTATCAGCAGTTTCCTTTAAAACTATATCATAGTCTTTAATATCTTGAATACGCGTATCAAACTTAATCAGTTCCACTGCCTCTCTTAACAAATTCAACACACTTTGTTTATCTTTATAAGAAACCACTCTTTGACTTTCTCTCATCTGATACTCCACAAAATAGTGATTATAAAAAAGCCGTTTCTATTGTGTTTATTTGTTTGAGAAAAGTCCCTATCACCAAATCAAGTGAATCAATATCAATTTCTGATTTAGTTAAAACCTCTTTATTTATAAGGGGCAGATAGATGTTACCACCAAATCCATGCAAAAGCAGCTGTGTCAGGATATCTGCAAGATATACAATAGCTATATCCTCTGGAAACGTACCAGCTAGCGGTTCATGATGAAATTTAATGGGTTCACACAAAGAATTTGAGAAATACCACTTTTTTGCAAGAATAACACCTACATCGCCATGAGTAAAATCCAATATCTCTTTCTCTACCTCATATAAAGGTAAATTATTTTCTTTTCCATAAAGCATAATATTAAAATAAACCCTTGGCATTGCCATGAGCATAACAAGTTTGCCAATATCATGGAGAAGTCCTGCAACAAAAAAGAATTCTCTGGATAATCCCACTTTAGTGTTTGCTATTATTGATGACATCAAGGCCACTCCAACTGAATGACGCCAAAACTGCCTCATATTGATCACATCTGACGGAAGATTTTTAAAATTATCTATTATAATAATTCCTTTAACCAGCAACTTAATCTGATCCAAACCCAAAAGCGCTATAGCCCTACTCACTGTATCAATTTTTTGCACAAGACCAAAGTGGGGACTATTGACAAAACGCAAAAGTTTTGCAGAAAGGGAGGTATCCTTGCTTATTACCTCTCCAATATTTTGGGCAGAACTGTTGGGATCATTTAACACCTCCATCATTTTTTTATAAATAGCTGAAAAGGAACAGAGCTTTTTTTGAGATGCAACTATCTTTTCTGGAGAAATCTTTAATTTCTTGGGAATTGAGATCTTTTGATATTTTTTATGATTTATAAATTGGGAAATAGTTTGTTTTCCAGCGTTATTTAGCCATTTAAAACACAAAAATACTATCCTTTGGGTAAGGCTATCTTGTAGCGCAGACGATGGAAAAAGGCTAGAAATCAGCTCTTTGTTTAATTCTGTTGATTTATTTTCCTTATTCCCACATAACTCATCTATACAAACCTTTGTCACACCCCAACTCTTTAACACCATTATACGCTTTTTATCTAATACCCTACCTTTCTTAAGAAGAAGCCTCCCATTAGGAGCCCTAACATCTTCTTGTAGCACAGCCCCTGGTTTTAATCTGCTAACAGGACACCACCCCAATTTTGTCCTCCATAACTATTGATATTCATAAAATTAAGTTGGAATAATTGATTTTATCCAATTAAACCAAAATGTACAACCCCAAAAATAAAAAATGCACAATCTAATTATAGTATCCCGCAGAATTCGATATAATTGAGACGTTATGCCCCTGGAATTCCAAAACAGATAAAAGTAAGATTAAGAGCGAGAAAGAGGGAAGTTTTATAAAAAAAATTATAGATAAAAGATTTTTTTTTAAGAAAAACAACATGATAGACATTATATAAAGTTATAGGGATAACTATAATCAAAATCTTACATTAAACGCACTCTCACTCATCTCTCCTTTATTTGTAATTACCTTACCTCCAAAATTAGAAAGTGTCACATTACCTTTTTTTGTAAAAAGTGCTGAGGCATTCTCATTCGCATATACTATAAATTCTGTACCCTTAACACCAGCAACTCCTCCTCCACTAACAACATTAAACACCTCTTTAGGGCCTAATTTATGGATAATGGAACGTATAGTACCTTCCTTCACATTTATATCTTCTGTGTCCTCAATAATTATCTTTGTATTGGGACCTACAAAAAATATATCTCCTTTTTTTGTTTTGATCTTTACTGTTGCATTTAAATCTGTTGAAATCTCATCACCTACATATATACGCTGCCTTTTCTTTATTATCTTTTTATTCACATAAGGCTTGCCAGTATAAGATTCAACAACTCCAAAAGGGACCTTGAGCCATCCAGCAGTAGTTAAATTGCTCTATAGAAAACAAGATAATACTATAACAACAATAAATTTCATTTTCATGGCAATTCTCCTCATTCTCTAAAATTAAATATATCTGCCTGTAATGGATTTTGGATTGCCCTTTATCTCTTCAGGTGTTCCCTGAGCTATTACCTCACCCCCAAATTCACCCCCACCAGGTCCTAAATCAAACACATAATCAGCTGAATTAATTACATAGGAATTATGTTCAATCACTATCACAGTTGCACCTTTTTCCACAAGGTTTTTTAATACATGTATTAATTTTCCCACCTCATGCATATGTAGCCCTGTAGTTGGTTCATCCAAGATATACAAATTCCCTGGCAAACTCCTCTTACTCAATTCTCTACTTATCTTAAGCCTTTGGGCCTCACCACCTGACAGGGTTGTGGCTGGTTGTCCAAGCTTAATGTATTCAAGGCCAACAGCCTCTAATACCTCTAGTTTTTTAACCAATGCCTGATGATTTTCAAACACCTTTTTTGCCTCTCTTACAGTAAGATCCAAGACATCTGCAATATTTAATCCCTTATAATATATGTCCAAGGTCTCTTTATTATATCTTTTCCCTTTGCACACGTCACATTTAACATATACATCTGGTAAAAAGTGCATCTGAATCTTTATATAACCCTCTCCTTCACATCTTTCACACCTGCCACCCCTTACATTGAAACTAAATCTTCCTGGCTTATATCCCCTGGCTCTCGCCTCCTTTGTTGAAGCAAAGATCTCCCTGATCAAATCAAAGATCTTTGTATACGTGGCTGGGTTGGATCTAGGTGTCCTGCCAATTGGAGATTGGTCAATAAAAATAACGTGTTCTATATTCTCATGTCCATAGATGCCATCAATAATCCCTGGATTTTCAACTCTTTGACCCTTGAGCAATGCAAGGTGTTTATATACGGTCTCTGTGACCAAAGAGCTTTTTCCAGATCCTGAAACCCCGGTAACACAAACCATAACACCTAAAGGTATCTTTATATCTATATTTTTTAGATTATTGGTCTTAATTCCTTTTAAAACCAAAAAATCCTTTGCACGCTTTCTTTTTTTAACAACATCTATCTTTAATTCTCCCCTCAAATATTTACCAGTTAATGTATCTGCTTTTAATAACCCATCTACATCGCCCTTATACACAACTTCACCGCCAAGCATTCCTGAGCCAGGTCCAAGCTCTATTACAAAATCAGCTGACCTGATGGTCTCCTCATCGTGTTCAACCACCAAAACAGTGTTGCCTCTTTGTTTAAGCTCTTTTAAAGAATCCAAAAGCCGCCTGTTATCTCTTGGATGAAGACCAATACTTGGCTCATCCAGCACATAACATATCCCCTCTAGCCCAGAACCAAGTTGACTAGCAAGCCTGATCCTCTGTGCTTCTCCTCCAGATAATGTTGACATCTCTCTACTTAAAGACAAATAATCAAGCCCAACTTTGCACATAAACTCCAGTCTGGATTTCATTTCTCTAATTAACGGTTCTGCAACTTCCTTTTTTACGCCTTTGAAACTAACACTGTTTAACCATTCTAAGACCTTTCTAATAGACCAGGTGCATATATCAAATATTGTTATTCCATAAATTTTCACTGATAACGCCTCTTTTTTTAACCGACTACCCTTACAGTGCGGGCACACCTTTTTTTGCTTATACCTGGAAAATTCATAATTATAGTAATGTCCATTTATATAACTACTACTTTCCTCTAATATATTTATTATTCCCTTCCACCCTAATGTAGTATCTCCCCAAAAAAGATCATTAATCAACTCTTTTGAAAAATCTTTAAATGGTGTTGAAATATCATAACCATGTTTATCCAAAATTTTTTGTATATATGGCAAAAATTTCTTAAGTATCTTTTTTTTTCCAAAAGGCAAAATCGCCCCTTGTTCAATGGACAATCCTTTATTAGGAACCATTAAATCAATATCAAAAGTTTCAATGAATCCAATACCATAACATACAGGACATGCACCTTGAGGACTATTAAATGAAAAGAGCTGAGGAGTTAATTTAGGAAAATTTTTTTTACATTTAGGACAAACTGCTTCAGTGGAAAAAAATAGATCTTCTCCATCTAAGGTCCTGATTAAGACATGACCATTTCCCAATCTTAAGGCCAGTTCCAAAGAATCTGAGAGTCTTTTTCTAATATCTTGCTTTAAAACTAGTCTATCAACTATAACATATATATTGTGTTTTTTATTTTTATCTAAATTTGGAGGATCATCTAACATATAAACTTCTCCATCAACCAAAGCCCTGACAAATCCTTGAGATAACAACTTTTTAAAGAGATCAGTAAATTGTCCTTTTTTGTGTTCAACTATTGGGGCAAGTAGTAAAAATCTAGTGTTTGGAGCTAATTTGTATATATCTTCTATTATCTCATCTACACTTTGGGACCTTACCTTAAGATTACAATCTGGACAAAATATTTCTCCTAATCTGGCAAAAAAAACCCGTAAATAATCATATACTTCTGTGACAGTTCCCACAGTGGACCTTGGATTTTTCAAAACATTTCTCTGCTCTATTGCTATAGCTGGACAAATACCCTCTATCTTTTCCACTTGAGGCTTTTCCATTTGTGGCAAAAACTGTCTTGCATATGCAGACAATGACTCAACATATCTCCTCTGTCCTTCAGCATATATGATGTCAAACGCAAGTGTAGATTTTCCAGAGCCACTGGGACCGCAGATTACAACTAAATTTTCCTTTGGAATCTCAATATCTATTGATTTTAGATTGTGATGAGAGGCATTCTTGATTTTAATAAAACGACTCATACTGTAATTTTTTTAAAAATCGAGGAAGAGACTTTTTTACTTTCTGGATATTGTGAAACTATTTTGATAAATAGTATTCTCTGTTTTGCAAGTATGCATTTCTAAAGGAAATATATGGATCCATTGCTGATGCCTTTAAGTCCTCATAATCTTTCATATGAAATGACAATTTATTTAACTTATCTTCACCCTTTAATAAAAAAGATGCATAATTAGGCTCTACATATGTTACGGGATTTAAAAAATGATCTCCAATAAATCCAATTCCATCCCTTAAGGATGATGGACCTAAAACTGGTAACACTAGATAACATCCATGTCCAACACCATATTTTCCCAGAGTAATACCTGTATCTGTTGTAGGTGGTGGTTTTAAATATGAAATACCTGATGCTGCATCTATAAATCCGAAAAAGCCCAATGAAGTGTTTATAATAAACCTTGCTGTTTCTTTGAAAAACAATGAAAAATTTAACTGAAGAAATCTATTTACACCTCGTATTGGATATTTTATATTATTAAATCCCCTTGATATCCCTTGTCTAAAATTGTCAGGTAATACTTGAGAATAAACTTTTGTAACAGGATTTAATACATAAACCATCAAGATGTCATTTATCTTAAAAAAGGCCCTATTTATAGGTTCCAAAGGATCATTTATCTTTTTTGTGTCTTTTGAGTAGTCTTCTTCAAGCTCTACCATTAATTTGTCTAAATCATTTTCTTGACAATACAAAGGTGATACAAACATAAAAATTGTAAGGCTTATAATTAAAATTGTTGTTATCTTATTCATAATATTATAACATCTTGAGTTTTAATTTATATTACAATTTTTTAAACAACTTATATCTTTTACCTTTTCCCTTAAATCCTTTAATATTTCTTCTGGAGTTTGCTTCATAAACAATTCTTTAAATTGACTTCTATAATTCTTAATAAGGCTTACACCTTCTATTATTACATCATAGATCTGCCACTTATTTTGATAATACAAAAATCTATAATTTACAGGTGTGACTTTATCTTGATATTTAATTTTGGTATCCACCTCTGCTTTTGTAGGAGTAAAAAATTTTTCTTCTAAAATTTCTATATTTTCTTTATTGTAATTTTTTACATCATTTATATGTTCTAAGATTTTATCAAAATAATGGTCAGCAAGCAATCCAACAAAAAGACATACAAATTCATGTTGCTGTTTTTTTGAGAATTTATTCCAGTTATATCCAAGCACCATCCTAGACATGATATTAAATGCAAAGATCTCATCTGCCAAATTAACCAGTCTGCACTCAAATGCCCTATTATATTCTGTAGAGTTTTTTTCTATATCATATTCATTGAACACTGAGATTGCTTTATCAATATATAACCTAAGATGCTCTTTTGGTCCCATTGAATAGGAACTAGTTATCACACATAAGTTAATAAAAACAACCAAAGTAAAGATCATTTTTTTCATGGCTCTATCTTCCTTATTTTTTTACACTTCCAAAGACATATTTATTGACCAAATTCTCAAAGTCCAATGGAGGCTCAGTATCTACTATCATATCTCCTTCTTTTAAATATAGACCTGAACCACCTGGAGATATAGCAATATATTTATCCCCAATAAGGCCATTGGTTTTAATAGATGCTATGGAATCATCGCTCAATTTTACATCTTTCCTTATATCCATATAAACAATTGCTGAATAGTCTTGAGTATTTAATTCTATCTTTTTTACTCGTCCCACTTCTACCCCCGATATCCTCACTTCATTGCCTGTTTTAAGCCCTGTTATATTACTAAATCTCGCTTTGATAGTATAATATTTATTACCAACAAGCTCCATCTTGCCAAGTTTTATAGTCAAATAACCTACACATAAAAGAGATATAAAAACAAAGATTCCCACAGTTAATTCAATATAATATTTTTTGTCTGACATATCCCCATCCTCTTTTTTAATTACATGTTAAACTAGCCAGTAATATTTTATTTTTTAAGGCATTGTCAACCAATTCTATAATTGTCTTATCCTTCTTTACCTCAGTAAAACCAATGAATATGGAAAATTCTACACATCTAGCTGAAGTAACAGAATATTTAAGATCTTTATTTTTAATACTTTTTTGAATTGCATTTAATTTATCCTTAAAATTAAATCTACTAGTATCTACAATGGAAACTACTTTATCAGGTCCATATTTTCCAATTCCCAAGATATTGTCCTTGCAAATAGATTTACACAGAGAAACCAAATCCTGCAAAATATAAAATGGTGTTATGTGCCCTACCTTTTCTATCAACTCATTGTATCTGGCTATTTCATACACAACCAAATACAAATCTCTTTGATCATCCTTTTCTAATATAGATTTAAAAAATTTTTCAAAATCTCTTCTTGTCATCATACCAGCAACATCATTTTTTAAGAACTCAAGACTATTTATAAACTCATAGACCACTGGATGTTCATTGAATTCTAATTCCCTTGGACTGCCTTGAAAGATAAAATCTCCACTCTCTAGTATAGCCACCCTATTAGATATATAAAACACATCGGGTACATCATGGCTTACCAATACTGCAGTAAAACCAAATTCCTTTTGTTTTGAGATTATCATCTCCAATACACTCTTTCTTCTTACAGGATCTAATCCTGCAGTGGGCTCATCAAACAGTACCATTTTTGGATCAGTGACCAGGGCCCTGGCTAAAGCCACCCTCTTTTGCATGCCTCCAGATAATTGAGAAGGGTATTTGTTTTCATGCCCTAAAATATCTAACGCCTCCATCATATTTAAAACTTTCTCTTTTATCTTTTTGCTGCTAAGCCTGGTAGTCTCTTTTAAAGGAAGGGCGATATTTTCAAATATTGTGAGTGAATCAAACAGGGCATTATTTTGAAACATAAAATTTATCTCTTTTTTTACCTCTTTCCATCTCTTTTTAGGCATTTTCAGAATAGACTGCCCTTTAAAAAGGATATCCCCTTTATCTGGTGTGTCTAAACCTATCATGAGCTTTAAAGACACACTTTTGCCAACACCACTTTTGCCAATAATTGTGGTTACTTCACCCTCATATAGCCTAAGATTAACTCCATTTAAGACAGTTTTATCCCCATAGCTCTTGTGGACATCTCTAAATTCTATTATTGGTTCTTTCATATTTTTACTACCCAACAAATCCTAGAGTAAAAATGATGTAAGTACATAATCTCCCACCAAAACTAACACAGAAGATATAACCACTGCACTTGTAGTAGCAAAACTCACTCCCCTAGCACCAAAACCTTCTCTTCTTTTATGTACAAAATAGCCCTGATAACAGCAAATAGTCACCATCAATATTCCAAATACCAGGGCCTTATAAAAACCAACCCTTATATCCTCCATTGTTACCACTGTTTCCATTTTTGAAAAATATGTCCCAGAATTTATTCCAAGAAGTACCACCCCTGTGAGATATCCCCCTATGATACCAATCACATCATAAATGGCTGTTAAAAATGGAAAACAAATAATGGAGGCAATGAGTCTTGGAGAGAACAAAAATTTTACAGAATTTATATTCATTGTCTCTAGTGCATCGATCTGTTCAGTAATCCTCATTATACCCAATTCTGCAGCCATTGCTGAACCTGCCCTGCCTATAATCATTAGTGCACCCAAAACTGGACCAAGTTCTCTAATAATAGACAGTGCAACAACTACTCCTAATGCCCCTTCAGCTTCGAATTTTATCAGTGTATAATATCCCTGAAGTCCAAGGACCATACCTGTAAACAGGCCAACCAATGAAATTACAAAAATGGACTTAAACCCTATAAAATAGATTTGTTGTAAGATCTTATAGATATCATAAGGAGGCATCAAAGAAAATATTACACCCTTTATAAAAAAAATAAAAATATGCCCTAACTCCCTTATAAATTCCAATACAATTCTTCCAGGCAAAGATAGAAACTCTAAAGATCTTGAGGAGCTATTTTTCATTTGATTTTCCTTGATTGTTGTTTAACAACACACAAAAAGGTAAAAGAGATACTATTTATTTTTTCCCTAATGGTCAATATCTGGATAGAAAAATACGAAATTTGTTCAATAAAATATATTTGTTGACTTTATCTTAAGTTCCAAGTTAATTTTTTCAAATAAAATCTAATCAGTTAAAATGGATTCTTGCTCTCTGATGAAAAGTTAGATGAACTTTCAAATGGAGGTAGGAAAGATGGATAGAAAAAAAATAATAACTCTCATATTGTTAATTATATGTCTGTGTATTCCTATTGGAGTAAGGCTTATTGAACTTCCCAAGTGGAATAATCCTGCATATGAGATAAATGGTGAAAAGATAATGGCAACCCATGATGCCTATTATTTCCTTGCAAATGCCATGGGTACAGGTAGGAATCCAAGTGAGCCCCTTGGCCTTATGGTTAGGGCAATTTCAAATATTACAAACATCCCCTCCTGGAAGATAGGTTTTTTTAGTCAAGCAGTTGCTTGTTCTATTTTAGTGATTCCCTTAATCTTTTTGGCAAGATATTATGATCTGTTACCTGGTATAATGCCAGCTGCTATTTTAGGTTCATGTTGTATAGGATACCTATCACGAACTAGACTAGGATTCTTAGATACAGATTTTGGAGCTCTTGGGTTACTTGTGGCCTTTTGCACTGGACTATCTATCTTTATTGATTCTTTAGAAAAACAACCACAAAAATCTAAACCTTTTCCTTTTCTCCTTCCCATAATAACAGGGATCATTGGTGCAATTTACATGTGGTTTTATGGCACTGCCAAACCAGTTGCACTTTTTACACTGGCAGTTGGTTTTATAGTTGCCTTTTTTATAAAACAAAAAAACAAAATGGAATTTTCATACCCCTTACTTGGCTTTTTCTTTATTTTTATCCTAACATTTGATTTTATCATTGGAATTATTATTGTACTATTTTTGCTTGGATATTTTTTAACTTCAAAAAAAGTATCAAATTCCTTTATATATTCCTGTATGTTTTTAAGTTTAATAGTAGTCATATTCCATAGTGAACTCTACTTATTATTCTATAAATCAGTTATTAAGACTTTAAAATATGCCAAAATAATCCCTTATCTCCCTGACACAGAGCATACAATAATCCTTCCAAGTGTATTACAAAGCATAAAAGAAGCCCAAAATCTAGATTTCCATAGGGCAATAATTAGAATGGCCTATAATATACCAACTTTTCTTATTGGAATCATTGGACTTATATATCTTTTTATAAAAAAGCCTTCATCTTTAGTATTTATTATTTTTATTTTGCTGGGAATTAGTTCTGTTAAGCTTGGAAATAGGTTTTCCATGTATGGAGGTATGGCCATTGGTATGGGTATAGGTTTTGGTTTAGGTCTTTTCTTTAAAAAACTCTTACCAAAGAGTGGTCAGTGGATCTTTCAAATTGTAATCACAATATTAATCCTGATTCCCACCATCAATATTGCAAAAAAATTTAAACCTGCACCAATTCTACCTAAAATCTATGCAGCTACATTTAAGGAGTTGGAAAAGATCACTACACGAGACGCAAGGCTATGGCAATGGTGGGATTATGGATATGCTGCACAATATTTTGCAAAAAGGCCATCATTTGGAGATGGAGGTGTACATGACGGTCCATTTTTATATCCACTTGCTGTTGTTCATACTTCATCATCCCCTATACAAGCTGCTAATCTCATAAAATATATAACAAAATCACAACTAATAGAATATATAACCAATAAAGAAAAATATGAAAAGAAGGATTTGCCAAAATATTGGCAAATATATCTTGCTGATCCTGTTGCCCAGTTAGATAAGATGGGAAGAGAAAACGCCAAAAAATTTATAGATTCTTTAAAACAAAAAATATTACCAATAAAAAACATCCCTTCACAATATCTAGTTTTATCCTGGGAAAATCTAAAACTTGCATATTGGATTTGTTATTTTGGTACATGGGATATAAGCCTTGGTGAGGCCTTCCCAGGAAAGATCCAAAGTGTTAGTGGAAAAATAGAGATCAATTTGGGATCCGGAGAGATGACAATAAATAACAAGAACATCAAATTAGATGGTATTTTAATTATTGACAAACATGGTAGGACCAGAGAAATGACATATTCCCATGGAACTGACATATATGCAATCTTAAATGAACTCTCCAACGAATTGTTCTTAGCAGATTCTATAATTTATCATTCCAATATGGTTCAGATGCTACTAAAACCACCGAAGGAGTTTGCTCCCCACTTTACATTAGTTATAGATCACGCTCCTTGGACCAGGGTTTATAAGGTAAATTAAAAGTTGCGTAAATAACATCTCCTGAGCCTCTAATAGTTCTGTCAAAAGTAAAATAAATTCCCCACGAAAAGGCCATTAATATAGGTATGTTGAGTCACTTTAACAATAAAGATGGTCAGACCAACTGGCCTGACCATCTTTTGAGCACATTTTTTATCCTTCTAACTCTTTAATGAGTCCATTTAATTCAGCTGTCATGCTAGCAAGTTCTTGAACTGCCTGAGATGCCTGGACCATTGCATCTGCGGTCTCTTCTGTTATTCTATTTACATCGTCTATCCTCTGTTTGATCTCTTCAGATGTTGCTGATTGTTCTTCTGCTGCAGTTGCGATGTTCTGGATTTGATTACTGGTATCATTGGATAATTCAACAATCTTCTCCAAGGCCTCTCCTGACTGTTCTGCTAAACTGGTAGCTTTTTCCACTGCCTCTGATGCTGCATCCATGCTCTCTATACTTTGCTTTACACCATCCTGTATTGTTTTAATTACCTCTCCTACTTGAGTGGCAGCTTCCATGGTCTTTTCTGCAAGTTTTCTCACCTCATCTGCTACTACAGCAAAACCTCTACCTGCCTCTCCTGCCCTTGCAGCCTCTATTGCTGCATTTAAGGCAAGGAGGTTGGTCTGGTCTGTTATATCCAAAATTACATCCATAACCTGACCAATGGAATCAGCATTTTCACTTAAAGTGTTTAAATTCTCTTTTAGGCCTTGAGCTACTTCATTCACTTTCTTTATGGCAATTACTGCATTCTTTACCACTTCAGCCCCATTTTCTGCCTCTTTTTTAGAATTATCAGCGCTTTCAGCAGCATTGGCTGCATTTTTTGCAACCTCTAAAACTGTGGCATTCATCTGTTCCATTGCAGTTGCTGTCTCATACATCCTGGACTTTTGTTCTTCAGCCCCTCTGGATACCTGTTCCACCTGGGCAGATAATTCTTCAGTTGCAGTTGACACACGCTCAGCTATTTCAGCCGTGTCTCTTGCTACTTTTTGCATTTTATTTAACATGTTCTTTGTCTGGGTTTGATCAATTATCAATTCAGCGGCACCAACCACATCTCCTCGTCTATTAACAATTGGAAGACCATAATATTCTATTTCTAAATCCATTGAGCCTGGATGTGCATCTGTCTGAGAAACCTCTAGTTGTAAACTCTTCATGGCCCTTGCACAGGCACATCTGTCTGTTTGACAATCAGAAGTCTTAAAAAGGTCGTAACACTTTTTACCTTCACCATCTGATCCAACAAGCTTTTTACCTAGCTCATTTAAATATAAGACATTAAAGTCCTTATC
>JAMOPG010000197.1 GCA_027064715.1 Desulfobacterales bacterium | reverse complement strand
GTTCACCTAGATTGCTTCCTGCTTCATTTTTTCTTTTTTTCTCTTCTTCTAACCTTTTTTTTGCCTCATCTTCTAAGTATTGTTTTATAGAGAGACCAAGCCTTCTTTCTTCAGCGCTTACCCTGATAACCTTTGCTGTTACTTTTTCTCCAACTTTGTATATCTCGTTGGCATCTTTTATCTTTTTGTCGCTAGCCTCTGATATATAGACAAGACCTTCGATCCCTTCTTCTACTTCCACAAAGATTCCAAAATCAGTTATATTTGTAATTTTTCCCGTAACATATGACCCTTCAGGATATTTTTCTGGAATCTTTAGCCACGGATCTTCTGTAAGTTGTTTTATCCCAAGTGTAAATTTTTCGTTTTCCTTATCAACTGTTAAGACCTTGGCCCTTACCATATCCCCAACTTTGTAGAGCTCTGCTGGATGGTGAATCTTTTTTGTCCAAGAGATATCTGACACATGAATCAACCCATCAATCCCTTCTTCAATGCCCACAAAGATCCCAAAATCAGTTATATTTTTTATAGGTGCTTCTACAATAGTTCCTTCAGGATATTTTTCAACCACAATATCCCATGGATTTGGCTTCACCTGTTTCATACCTAAAGATATCCTCTTCTTCTCAACATCAACTCCCAGTACCACTACTTCAACTTCATCACCAACCTTCACCATCTGGGATGGGTGTTTAAGCTTTCTTGTCCAGGACATCTCAGAGATATGCACAAGTCCCTCAATACCAGGCTCAAGCTCCACAAATGCACCATAATCTACAATATTTGTCACTTTTCCAGTGGTCTTTTTCCCTTCAGGATATTTTTCATGTATATTTTCCCAAGGATTTGGGACAAGTTGTTTTAGGCCTAAGGATACCTTTTGTTCTTTTTCGTCATAATTTAGGACCATGAGGTCAAGTTCATCCCCTAGACTCACAACCTCTGATGGATGTTTTATCTTTTTCCATGAAATATCAGTAATATGAAGAAGTCCATCAAGTCCACCAAGGTCTATAAATACACCATAATCAGTAATATTTTTGACCTTGCCTTTGACAATCATACCTTCTTTGATTGTTGCCAACAGCTCTTGTCTTTTTCTCTCCCTCTCTTCTTCTAAAATGGCCCTCCTAGATACAATGACATTTGTCCTCTGTTTGTTTATCTTTAATATCCTAAAATCAAATCTTTCTCCAACTAATGCATCCATGTCAGGCACTGGTCTAAGATCAACCTGAGAACCTGGCAAAAATGCCTCGATCCCTTTGATCTCTACTGTATATCCGCCTTTTATCCTTTTGACAATCTTCCCTTCCACATTTTGATTATTCTTCTGGATAGCCTCTAATTCATCAAGCACCCTAATTTTTTTGGCCCGTTTATAAGAGAGATGAATAGTGCCTTCCACTTCATTTTTTCTGATTACAAAGACCTCCACTTCGTCTCCTTCTTTAACATCTAAATTCCCATCACTGTCCTGAAATTCTTCAATTGGAATTTGCCCTTCAGATTTGAAATTTACATCCACTATGACCTTTTCATCATCAATCCTAACCACCTTACCTTTGATAATTGATCCATCCTGGATGTCCAAAAAATCCTTTTCCAAATAATCCTCTAACATAGAAGAAAAATCTGTGTCTTCTATTGTTGGAACATCTCCTTCTAAAAATTCAGTGTGTTTGATTGGTTTTGTACTTATCATTAACAATTCCCCCTAACCAAAATTTTTTCAGATAGATAACAAAATGTTTTAACTTAGGCAATATAATTTTATCAGCAATGGATTTATTTTTATAAAATAGCGCTTAAGTCGTAATTATATGCTTCAATCACCTCAGCCTTTATCACATCTCCTGGCTTAATATCCTGTGCAGAAACATAGGTCTTCCCATCAACCTCAGGTGCTTGGAACCAGGCCCTTGCCTCATACAATGTTGGCCATTCATCAGACTTTTTATCAACCAATAATGTGAGTTCTTTATCTACAAAATCTTTGAGATATTCCCTGCTAATTTCTTTTTGTATCTCCATTAAGATTTCTTTTCTTTCCCTTTTTATGTGATCAGGTACTTGATTGGAAAATCTATATGCCCTGCTTTCTTCTTCATTTGAGTATTCAAAAACTCCCATATGATGAAACCTTGCCTTTTTTACAAACTCTATTAAGTTACAAAAATGTTTTTCTTCTTCTCCTGGAAATCCAACTATAATTGAAGTTCTAAATACCGCATCTGGAAAATATTTTTTTATTTTTTCAATTAATTTTAGTCCATTAGTTTTAAAGGGCCTTCCCATTCTTTTTAAAATATCTGGGTGTGAATGTTGAAATGGGATGTCAAAATAAGGGATAAATGGAGGAGAGATGTCTTTTAAAAATTTCAAAAGATCCTCTGTGACTCCCTGTGGATAGAGGTATAAAAGCCTTAGCCAAAAAAGTCCTTTTAAGTGTACCAGTTTTTTAAGTAAGGAAAAAAATCTATGTTGAGCACCAATGTCAATCCCATATGAGGTCACATCTTGGGCCACCACAATGAGTTCTTTTCTACCTGAATCAAGTATTGATTGGGCTTCTTTAACTAATTGATCTTCTGGATATGATCTAAATCTTCCCCTTAAGTTAGGGATTATGCAGAAGCTACACTTGTGATCACATCCTTCAGCAATCTTTAGATATCCATAAGAAGCAGGTGTGGAAAACAATCTTTGTAATGAAGATATGTGACAATCAAGGGAAAATCGTTCTTTGATAATTTGAGGAATCTTGTCCTGGTCTTTGATTTGAACAAAACAATCTACTTCAGGTATTTCTTTTTCTAGTTCTTTTTTATACCTTTCAACTAAACATCCAGTTACTATTACATAAGGTGGTTTTTGCTTATTTTTTAAAGAAACTGTTGTTTGGAGGATTGTATCAATGGCCTCTTCCACTGCCTCTTTAATAAAGGCACAGGTGTTGATTATAATAACATCTGCATGTTCTGGATTATCACATGGAATATAATAATCTTTTATCTTGCCAAGGAATTTTTCTGTATCCACAAGATTTTTGGGACATCCAAGACTTATTGTGTAACCTCTTATTTTTTTCATTTAACTTCCATAAAAAAGCCAAAACTCTTAGTAAAAAATGGTCAGGAAGGGGTAATTTTCTTGACTTTACGTGGTTCTTTGGCCAAGTTATAATTAGTTTTGCATGAGAGTTTAATTTTAGCAAAAATAGATGTCAACAAAAAATAGATGGAGAATATATGAAGCTTGTACTAGCAACCAAAAATAAAGGCAAGATCAAAGAGATAAGAAAGATATTATCACAAAAAAGATTAGATGTGGAGGTATTAGGGCTAGATAGCTTTCCAGAATTAAGAGATATTGATGAACCATATGAGACCTTTGAACAAAATAGCCTGCATAAAGCAAGATTTGTAGCTCAAAAAACAGGCCTTTTGGCCTTGGCAGATGATTCTGGAATTGAAGTAGATGCGTTGCAAGGAAGACCTGGAGTCTATTCTGCAAGATATGCTGGAGAAAATGCAACTGATGAAGAAAATATTGGAAGACTTTTACAAGAACTTAAAAACATTCCCTATGAAAAAAGGGGTGCACAATTTAGGTGTGTAATGGTTTTATATGCCCCTACCCATGACTACGTGGTTGTAAATGGCATTTGGCGAGGAAGGATTATTTTTAAGCCAGAGGGTAAGAATGGGTTTGGATATGATCCAATATTTTTTGATGAGACATTAGGGATGACTGCTGCTTCAATGGATATGGAAACAAAAAATAGAGTGAGTCATAGGGGAAAGGCCTTAAAAAAACTATCATATTTATTGCCACATTTTTTAAATATGTTAAAAAATGAAAATTAAAATTAAGTGAAACGGGAGATATTATGTGTGGAATCATTGGGTATGTTGGGCATAGGCCAGCGGTACCTATATTATTAGAAGGTCTAAAAAGACTAGAATATAGAGGTTATGACTCTGCTGGAATAGCTTTTATTCAAAATAAAGAGCTACATATTATCAAGACAGAAGGAAAGATCTCAAAATTAGAAGAAAAGGTGTTTTCCCAGGATGTATTACATGCAGAAATAGGAATAGGACACACAAGATGGGCAACACATGGTGAGCCAATCACAAAAAATGCACATCCACATAAAGATAGGGATGGAAAGATTGCGTTAGTACACAATGGGATCATTGAAAATTATAAAAAATTAAAAGATGAGCTATTAAGTGATGGGTATGAGTTTGTGTCTGATACAGACACAGAGGTATTGGTGCATCTTATTTCAAGAGAATATAAAAAGACAAAGGATCCCCTCGCTGCTATACTGAGATGTCTTGAAGCTGTGGAAGGTGCATATGCCATAGGGGTTATATTTTTAGATAGACCTAATGAGATCTGGGCTTGTCGACATTCAAGTCCTTTGGTTGTTGGGCTAGGTGTTGGGGAAAATTTTGTTGCATCAGATGTCCCAGCTTTTTTGCCATATACAAAAGATGTTATTTTTTTAGAAGATGGAGAAGTAGCAAAAATAGGTAAAGATGTTGTAGAAGTATACAATTCCAATAAAGAGAAAGTTGATAAAGATGTTGTGTCTATTCCCTGGGACATTACCCTTGCACAAAAGGGTGGTTACAAGCATTTTATGATAAAGGAGATAATGGAACAGCCAAGGGTAATCCATGATGCCACAGCAGGGAGAATTGATTTTAATAAGATGAAAGTGGTGTTACCTCAGTTAGATGAATATCCCTTGCCAGATAAAATTCAGATAGTTGCATGCGGCACCTCTTATCATGCTGGATTTTGGGGAAAATACTTAATAGAAAGATTATCCCGTATACCAGTTGAGGTGGATATAGCCTCTGAATTTAGATACAAAGATCCTATAATTCATAAAAATGATTGGGTATTTGTCATTAGTCAGTCTGGAGAAACAGCAGATACTCTTGCAGGATTGAGACTTGCAAAAAAGCGTGGGGCAAAGGTGATTGGTGTGTGCAACGTGGTAGGCTCATCTGTTGCCAGGGAATCAACAACAGTTCTCTACACACAGGCAGGTCCTGAGATTAGCGTAGCATCTACCAAGGCAATGTGTTCTCAAATGGTGGTGTTGCTTTTGATTGCAATATATCTGGCACAGAGAAAGGATTTTTCCCAAAGAGAATTTTTTGATCAACTCTTGTTCAGTCTAAAAGAAGTTCCCCAAATCCTGCGAAAAGAACTCCCAAATATAAGAGATAGGGCAAAGGAGCTAGCAATAAAATATAGCTTTGCCCGCAGTTTTTTCTTTTTGGGTAGAGGACTTTTTTATCCCCTGGCATTAGAAGGGGCCCTTAAATTAAAGGAGATATCATATATACATGCTGAAGGTTACGCTGCAGGAGAGATGAAGCATGGACCAATTGCACTTATTGATCAAAATTTTCCTTCCTTTGTCATAGCCCCAAAAGATGATCTTTTACAAAAAATAGTAGCAAATATAAAAGAGATTCAGGCAAGGCAAGGGCCTGTTATTTGTTTGACAAATAAAGATATACCTGTTCCTTCAACAGATAGGTGGGAGATTCCATATCTAAATTCCATTATGACCAGTTTTTTTGTTTTAAGTGCAACTCAATTATTTGCTTATGAAATGGCAGATTATCTGGGAAAAGACGTAGATCAGCCAAGAAATCTGGCAAAGAGTGTAACAGTGGAATAGTTATGAAAAAAATTTTGTCATTTGTTTTTATATGTCTTGTAGTTGCAAATCATGCCCTGTGTTCCAGCACATGTAGAGATTATTTTTATAAAGGTTATAGAGAATTCCATAAGTTAAAAAGAGACAAAAAAAGAAGTAAGTATAGATCAAATTGGCTTTATATAAAAAAGATTTTTTACAAGGCTTACATTTGTAATAAAAAGGGACCATATGCGCCAAAATCACTATATTACATTGGAAGGACATATGAAGAGCTGGGCAAGAGATCTCATCTTAAAAAAGATTTTTTAAAGGCAATAAAATATTTTGATTTCATGTGCAAGGAATTTTCATCACATAGGTGGTGCGATGATGCAAAATTAATTTCTGCAAAGATCAAATTATACAGATTAAATAAAAGAGACGATGCATATATTGACTTGTTGTACATTAAAAATTTTTATGAAAAGGGGGACAAATATAAAGAAGCCATAAGACTTTTAGAAAAACTAGATAGAGAAAATTTACAAAAAAAGAACAGAAAAAAGAAATTAAACAAAAAAGAGAAAAAATGCATTGTGAAAAATATAAGATATTGGTTTGATAAAGACTATATTCGATTAGTTGCAGATGTAACAAATAGTGTTAAATACAAGGCATTTTTATTGAATGGAAAATCACATAAAAGATTAGTGCTAGATATTTATTCTGCAATACTACCTAAAAATCTTATTACAAAACATGCAATAAAATTAAGAAATTCTATATTTCAAAGAATAAGATATTCTCAATATCAAAAAGATATAGTCAGGATAGTACTTGATGCCAGAGGCATAAAGGATTATCGCTCATTTATATTAGAAAATCCCTTTAGGATAGTTTTAGATGTACATGGGAAAGAAGAAATTAAAAATTTAGAGTTAGTTGAAAAGAATATAAAGAAGTCAAGTCATAGTTTGATAGAACAGCTTGGGCTTGATATCAAGACAATAATGATAGATCCAGGACATGGAGGTAAAGATCCAGGTGCAATTTATAAAGGGATAAAGGAGAAGGATATAAATTTAAAATTGGCAAAGATATTAGGTAAAATGCTAAAAGCCAAAGGATTTAAGGTATTATATACAAGAACAAAGGATGTTTATATACCTTTGGAAGAAAGGACTGTTATGGCAAATACAAAAGGAGCTGATCTATTTATTTCCCTTCATGTAAATGCTCACAGAGAGAGAAGGGTTAGGGGTATTGAAGTATATTATCTAAATTTTGCCAGTACAAAAAATGCAATAAGGGTGGCAGCTAGAGAAAATGCAGTTTCCACTAAAAAAATAAGTGAGCTACAACTAATACTTACTGATTTGCTCCTTAATTCAAAGATAAAAGAATCTTCAGAACTTGCATCTTGTGTATTAAATGCTATTTTAAAAACGTGTAAAAAACACGTGGTAAATAATGGGGTAAAAGAGGCTCCCTTTTATGTGTTAATGGGTGCAAAAATGCCAGCTATTTTGGTTGAAATAGGCTATTTGACCAACAAATATGATAGAAGATTGATTACTTCAACAGTCTATTTGAGACAACTAGCCCAGGGTATAGTATCTGGTGTAATTGCTTATAAAAAAAGCCTTAAGAAATTTGCAGGGATGTGACATATTATTAAAAAGGGATTTATATATGGGGGATCTGGGAAAATATGATGTGATAATTGTTGGTGGTGGTCCTGCAGGACTATTTGCTGCTTATTTTCTTTGTGAAAATTCTGATTTAAAGGTTATTTTAATAGACAAAGGAAAGATGCCGAAAAAGAGAAAATGTCCTATGTCCATTAAAGGTGTGTGTTTGAAGTGTAACCCATGTCATATAATGAGTGGCATAGGGGGAGCTGGGCTTTTTTCTGATGGTAAACTAAATTTTATCCCAAAACTTGGAAAAACCGATCTTACCCAATTTATGGATATGGAATCTGCAAGGGAGCTAGTTGATGAAACAGAGGCTATATTTACAAAATTTGGTATGGATGGA
>JAMOPG010000196.1 GCA_027064715.1 Desulfobacterales bacterium | reverse complement strand
AAAAAAAAAAAAGGAGGTATGGTTATGGAACAATTAAAAGATGAGTGTGTAACACCAACAAAAGGACCACTTTTTTCTACAGAACAAGCAAAAGAACAAAATCAAAATGTAACAGAAGGAGGAGAGAATATGTTAATAAAAGTAGGAAAAGAAGCAATTGATTTTGAAACAAGTGCATTTGTCCCAGGGTTTGGTTTTAAACCTGTAAAACTTTCTGACTATAAAGGAAAGTGGATTGTACTTTGCTTTTATCCAGGGGATTTTACCTTTGTCTGACCCACTGAGTTGGCTGCAGTTGCCAGCTTGTATGATGAGTTCAAGGCCCTTGGAGTAGAAGTCATGGCAATTAGCACAGACAGCCGTTTTGTTCACAAGATATGGCAGGAAGAAGAACTCTCAAAGATGATTAAAGGAGGAGTGCCATTTCCTATGCTCTCTGATCCTGGTGGAAAGATTGGTAAGGTATATGGAATATATGATGAAGATGCTGGTGTGGACATAAGGGGAAGGTTTATTATTGATCCTGATTTTAAAGTCCGTGCTATGGAGGTTCTCACCCCAGAGGTGGGCAGGAATCCTCAGGAACTTTTAAGACAGATAAAGGCATTTCAGCATGTTGTGAATACAGGAGAAGTCACTCCATCTGGCTGGGAACCAGGGAAAAAGACTTTGACTCCTGGACCTGAGCTCGTAGGTAAGGTATGGGAAGTGTGGAAACCATAACAGAGATATAAAATACTTTTTAGGGGATATTAAATACGATATCCCCTATTTTTATTGGATGGATTGAAGAGAAGGTCATGGGATCAGACCACTGTCCAATTGGTATTGAAATAGAATAAAATAAGAGTTCGTTTTTTGGAAAAGATTCTTATGTAGCAAAAGGATCAAGTGGAATGATAAAAGGGATTCTTCCAAAACTTATGCAGGATTACATCTTAGAAGAATTTGGGCAAGATGTTTATAAAAAAGTTCAAGATGATCTGGGGAATCCATCTTTTCTGGCTTCAGAGAGCTATCCAGATACGGTTATAAAAGATATGGCAAAGTGTGTTTCTAAATATACTGGTAAATCTGAAAGAGAGATTTTATTTGGATTGGGATTTTACACGCCCAAGGCATTTAAAAAGGTATACAAAAAATATTTTAGATTTGACACTTATAAGGAATTTTTAAAACAAATGAATAAGGTACATGAGGAATTAACAAAAGAGTTACCAGGCATAACTCCTCCCACATTTGAGTATAATGATAGAGGTGATATTTTGGAAATGACGTATTTATGACATGGCAGGATTCTTTTTCTGTAGGAGTTAAAGAAATAGATGAGCAACATAAGAAATTGATTTCTATGATAAATTCCCTTTATAGTGCTATTAAAAAAGGAAAAGGACAAACAATACTACAAGATATATTAGAAGGTTTGGTGCAATACGTTGACGAGCATTTTGGCACTGAAGAAAAGTATATGGAACAATATAATTATCCAGGTTATCTTGCTCACAAGAAAGAACACAATAAATTTACTGAACAAGTCTTAGAAGTTTATCAAGATTTTGAACAAGGAAAACAGGTTCTTACATTAGAATTATTGGACTTTTTGAAAAAGTGGCTTAAAAATCACATCTTAGGAACTGATAAAAAATACGCCCTTTTTTTGAAAAAGTTGGGCTAAGATAAAGGTAAGAACGTTTATTGGCTCCCCTATGGGGGAGCCTAAAAATCATAAATATGTTAGGCATCACTAAAGAGCCAATCTTTGTTTAGTCATGCCAGTTTATTTTTTCTTTTAATTCAAGATATGATTCTTTTGCCTCAGCTTGCACTTTTTTTCTTAGGGATATAAGATCGTCAAAATGTTTTAAGACCTTCTCTGTGACGATGGGATCTAAGTCTTTTCTCTTTGCCATGGTAGAGAGAATATCTTTTATATTGTTGGGTTCAAGTCCTTTTCTATAGGGGCGGTCTTCAGATATTGCAACAAGTACATCAGCCACACTCATTATTTTAGAGCCCAAAAGAAGTTCATCTTCTTTTAAACCAAAAGGATATCCCAATCCATTTGGCTTTTCATGATGCAACGATCCCCAAAGATTTATAATCCTTACCTCTTCTAATTTTTCTAATATCCTATAAGAATAATACGCATGTGACATCATAATGGGCCACTCTTCTTTTGTTAATTTGCCAGGTTTTTCTAAGATTTCCACTGGTACTGCCAATTTGCCTATATCATGCACATAACCAGCAAGTTTTAACAATTTTATTTCAATGTCGGATAGATTAAAGATTTTTCCAATTTCTGATGCTATAGCACTTACTCCCACTGAATGGACAGCAGTAAAACTACTTCTATAATCTATAATCTTTCTTATAACATTAGAAAATATCATTAACCCTTTAAAATCTAAATAAAAATTTGGCAATATACCATTAACTAATTCTTCTATTTTTGGATATTCTAAATCAAACCAAAATCCTTTTTTGTTAGACAGAGAAACAAAAGCTTCAATAAGATCAGGCATAAACATATTATTGGGATTTTTTTTAAAATATTCAATAACATCATCTCGTTTTAGAATTACAGGATGCACTTTTCTCACCATCACTTCTATTCTATCTGCTAAATGCAACACATAGGAGCCTATAGGAATCTCATCACTGTTTGTATAAGGAGTTTCAGCAAAATTAACATGATGGTGTCTAATAATTTTTGCTACCTCATTTAAATTTGTTATATCTTTTAATAAGATAAAAGCTAATTCGCAATGAAGATTTAAATTTTTTGAACCAGGTTCAAATTCCAAAAAAGCAAGTTTATCCTTTGTGGAGAATATTCCTATATCATGAAGACAACCTGCTAACGCAATATTAGATAAGTCGTTTCCTTTTAAACCATATTCTTTAGCAATATTATATGCAATAAAAGCCACTCTCAACTGATGATTCATTGATACTTTATCAACAAAATCTAATATCTGAGAAAGAGAAGAAATCACAGAGGTTATGTTTGTGGAGTAGATTTCTTTCATTTTACCTTCTCCTTTATTTAAGGAAAAAATAATTAAATTATTTTACAATTAATTTTAAAAAAATATAAGTATAATTAATTAAAATGCAATACCATGACATTATTGTTGACTTTGGAAATCTAATTGTTATAATTATAAAATCAAAGAAAAAGTAACACCGTAATTTAAAGAAATAGAGAAGTGAAAATCACCGATTTCTCAGGCGAAAGAATGAATTTATAATTTTTGGAGAAAATTCAAAGGTCAAATCAGTGAAGGGGATATGAAATGAGCACATATAAACTTAAGCTTTATGTTACAGGAAAGACCCCGCGCTCAGAAAGAGCAATAGCCAACCTGCGCAAGATATGCGAAGAAGATCTTGGAAGTGACTATGAATTGACAGTGATAGACGTGCTGGAGCGTCCAAACTTGGCTGAAGATGATAAGATTTTAGCTACCCCTACGCTGATTAAAGTATTACCTCCTCCTGAGAGGCGCATTATAGGGGATCTATCAAACCGAAAAAAAGTTCTATTTGGGCTGGACATTACAACGATGAGAATAATTGAAAGAGGTTATAATGATGAAACAGGTGGAAGAGTTGAGAGAACTAAAGGTCTTATTGGTAGAAGATAATCCTGCTGATGCCGCCTTATTTGAGGAGACAATCAAAGAACAAAGCCTAGGTGGAATCCATATTTATATGTCTTCGACCTTGAAGGAAGCATTAGATACCATCAAATCAAACCAGATTGACATTGTATTGCTAGATCTTAACCTCCCTGACAGCAGAGGCGAAGAAACATTGACAAAACTTCTCTCCGCTGCACCTGATGTTCCAGTTATTGTCCTCACTTCTACAAATGATCCACTCATGGGGCAACGCCTTATCCAGGCAGGGGCAATGGATTATCTTGTTAAGGGAAGAGTGGGATCTTTTATTACAAATGCGATTTACAATACTGCAGCACGGGTGGAGGCAGGAAAAAAAATCAAAGAAGCATATGAAAACTTACGCAACCTATTAAACGACAGTCAGGATGCTATCCTTGTGGTGAATTCAAACAACATAGTGGAGTTTGCAAATAGAGCAGCGCGGAGGCTTTTTGGTGAGCGTGTGAAGATAGGTGAACAACTTGGAATCGTAAGCAACGAGCCTGGCCATACGCAGGAGCTTGACGTGCTTAGGCCTGACGGTACTCTTGCTGTGGTGGAGCTATACATCAGAGAATCTCTCTGGTATGGAGAGTATGCCAGGATTTTTACATTCAGGGATATCACTGAACGTAAAAAAGCAGAAGAGGAGTTGACCAAGACAAAGGATCAACTGGAATATCTTTTTACCGTTAGCCCTGCAGTTGTCTATACCTTGAATCCTAAAAACCTGGCTTTAATGTGGATTAGCCCCAACTTAGAAAGGATGACAGGTTATACCATTAAAGAGGCCTTAAAATGGGGGTGGTGGGAAAATAATGTGCATCCTGAGGATAGGGAGAGAGCCCTTGAGAGAAGGAAAGAAATTTTTACTAAAAGTCACATTTGGGGCGAGTATCGCTTCAAAAAAAAGGATGGAGAATATATCTGGTTACGCGATGAGCTTCGTAGGATAGATGGGAGCCAGGGAAAGCAAGTGGAGATTGTTGGCGCCTCGCTTGACATAACTAGGGAGCACCAGATGAAAGAAGAACAGCAAGAACTGGAAAACCAATTACGCCAGGTCCAAAAATTAGAGTCTATTGGGCGGCTGGCAGGGGGCATAGCCCATGATTTCCACAATATGCTCAATGTAATCCTTGGTTATGCAGAAATTTGTCTTAACTCAATTCATCCACAGGATCCTTTGCGAAGAAATGTGGAACAAATAATTAAAGCTGCAAGGCGATCAGCAGATCTAACGCGCCAATTACTAGCATTTGGCCGAAAGCAAACCCTTCATCCTAAGGTGGTGAACCTCAATGACGTGATTCGGAATTTTGAAAATTTGCTGCGTAGAGTCATTGGTGAACACATAGACATGCGACTGATTTTAGCCGATAATCTGGCAAATGTGAAGGTGGATCCTGGACAAATGGAGCAAGTGATCATGAACCTGGTTGTAAATGCTCGAGACGCTATGCCAGAAGGTGGAAAACTTATCATTGAAACTGCAAATGTAGAGCTTGATGAGACATATGCACGGTCACATCCAGATGTAACTCCTGGAAAGTATGTGATGTTTTCTGTAACAGATACTGGATGCGGCATGGACAAAGAAACCATGTCCAAGATTTTTGAACCCTTCTTTACCACCAAGGAACAAGGAAAAGGTACTGGATTGGGACTTTCCACGGTGTATGGTATTGTAAAACAGTCTGGGGGCCATATAACTGTATATTCTGAAGTAGGGTATGGCACAACATTTAAGATATATCTACCTCAGGTGGAAGACAAAGAAACTCCTCAACCAGAGAGTGAAGAAGAACCATCAATAATAAAAAGCAAAGGAGAACATATCCTGGTGGTAGAAGACGAGGATATGCTGCGCGAGTTGATAGAAGAGATACTTACTCAACTTGGTTATGAGGTGACTGTTGCAGCTAATGGGGGTGAAGCCCTGTTGCTAGTAGAAGAAAAAGGATTGAAACCTGACCTTGTGCTCACTGATGTGGTAATGCCCAATATGAGTGGTAAAGATCTGGTAAAACGCCTTAAAAAGAGTCAACCTCACCTTAAGGTTCTTTATATGTCTGGCTACTCAGACGATGCTATGATCCAACAAGGAATATTGGAACCAGGCACTGCCTTTATTCCCAAACCCTTTACGCTCAATGATCTTGCCAAGAAAGTTCAGGAAGTATTGAGAGGAGGGGATAACAAAAGGTAATTATTAATGGAAGTTGGCGAGGGTAATGAGGGATACGGGCCGGTTGCCACTATGGAGCATCAACAAAATAGGGATGAGGTGACGTTTTGTAGTACTTATATGCTTAGTTTGAAAACTCTATTTGCCAAAAGGCCATGAAATTAGTTTCTTCATTTTTTAATTCTTTATCAGCTTTTTTTATCTCATATTTTTCTTCAATTGTTAAAGGTGATATGTCTTCTAAAAATACCTTGAATATTAACCTGCTTTTTTGATTAATTGTATTCCAATTAATATAGACATCACATTGATAAATATTATGTATATTGTGATGTAGGTTAAATTTAAAGAGTATAAAAATCCAATAAAAAAACTTCCTAAAAAATAGGATAGTCCAAACACTGTATTAAAAACACCATAAGAATATCCTCTCTTATTTATTGGTATAATATCTGCGATATATGCCCTCATTACAGTTTCATACATTCCCATGGCCATACCCCAAATTATAATTCCTAAAATTAAAAAATATATATTTTTCATAAACACAAAAAATGGAATAATGAGATTAATAAAAGGTATTATAAAAATTGTTTTAACACCAAAATTATCATATATCCTACCTATTATTAATGCAAAGATTGCATCTACTCCCATGGCTAATGCGTATAACACAGGGATTAAAGAATCATCTAATATATGTTTAATTTTACAATGATAAGATATTATTTGAAAATTCACAAATCCCATTACACTAGTTGCGCTAAAGAGAATATATATCCAAAATATAAAGGGAATATCTTGTTTTTTCTCTGCAATAGCCCTTTTATCTTTTTCTAGAAGTTTTGGATTTTTGACAATTTGTTTTGCAATAAGAAGAGCAATAACCATAATAATACAAGGGAATATCAACAGTAAAAATCCTTTTTTGTAGCCAAGTCCACAATATAAAAACAAACCAAATAATAAAGGGCCAATTATTGCTCCAATCTGGTCCATTGCCTCATGCATCCCAAAGCCAAGACCTGTACCGATCTTTTTGGTGGCATATGAGAGTATTACATCCCTTGCTGGAGTGCGCACAGCCTTGCCTATCCTTTCTAACACAATAAAAATAGCAGCAATTTGCCATGAATTTGTTAACCCAATCAAAGGGATAGAAAATATCATCAAATAACCTAGAATAGTGAAAGTCCACACACGATTGGTTTTATCAGTTAAATATCCTGATATTATCCTTAGGCTGTATCCAAGGAACTCTCCTACTCCAGAAATAAATCCTACAAATGCAGCACTAGCTCCAAGGCTGGCCAGATAAGGTCCAACAACACCACGTGCACCTTCATAGGTCATATCTCCAAGTAAACTCACGATCCCAAAGATAAAAATTAGAAAAACTGCAGGGTTTTCTTTCATTTTCTTTAAGATCACTTTTGCTCCTACTCCAAAAAATTTTGCCTAAGATCTATTAGGCTGGATGTAATATTCATCAAAAGTAAAGTGAGATTTTGAGATGGTGGCACACCAAGTTTCAAAATTTTCGGCCCTTGTTTCTACTTAACCTTTGTTAACTTCCTATTATATTATCAATAAATTCCCTAGCAGATACTATTTTAATATTCATATATTTTTTGAGGGACCTTAAATGTTTATCTCCCTAAGATAATTATTTACAATATATAGTGGAAGTGGATAAAGTCAATATGTGGGAAAGAGTATTTAGTGACATAGCCTTCTCTAGTAAAAAAACAAATCCTTTTAAGATGTTATTAATTTGTTGATTTTAAAGTGGATCTTATTTAATATTGGTTGGTAGCAAAAAATTTTAATGAAGAGGTAAAAAACAGTTAACAAAAAGTGTATATT
>JAMOPG010000195.1 GCA_027064715.1 Desulfobacterales bacterium | reverse complement strand
TGTTATGAGAAAGGTAGTATTGTCTATTATTTTTTTATGTAGTTTTGTAGCAGTTAGTAGTGCTTATGCAGCTTCTGGTTATAAGGCAACGATAAGCTATGAAGGTAATACTATAGGTCTTCTTGTGTATTATGATAATAGTGTAACAAATTACGTGGGTAATTTTAATTTCTATCTTGATCAGGGATTAAGTTTAGTTTCTAACTATGAGGATATAAGTATTTCTGATTCTGGTACTCTTGATGAACAAGAATTAAATCAAATCATAAATACACTTTTTACTTCTGGAACAGGTGCTTTGGGATGGGATCAGTGTGTTGGAGTTTATGTCTCCAAAGGGATAGGTATAACGAGTGTGATAAGAGGAGATATTTTTCTTATTCAGAGTACAATGATTGTATATTTAGGTAGTGTTGAAATTAATGAGATCTTGTTGAGTACGTTGTTGAATAATGAATAAGATGTTATTGAATGATGGAGATTTAAATTATGGGAGGTGGTATAATATGACCACTTCCCCATATTTTTTTTGCCAAAAGATATTAAACATAAAAGTTCTTGGAGTAGATGGTGTAACCGCCCAGAATAAGATTAAAAAAGATGTTTAGGATAACTCGATAATTTCTGAAAATCGAGTGATAAAGTTTTTTACAGGTAATTTCCCTCCTTAGCTAATTACCTATTTAGAAAAATATCTGTTCCTTTCCCATTCATTTTTTTTCACGTAATTATGAGACTTATCAACAACTAAAAACTCATAATACATACCAATATGCAGTTTTAGGAACTTTAGTTTGTTAAAAATGTATAATTCAAAAAGGAAAAATCAAAAAAGTTGCTATCGTAGCCTGTATGCGAAAACTTATCACTATTCTTAATGCTATGATTAAAAAACACCAACTTTGGAATCCTAATCCTACTTCACCTAATTTACTCCTTGACAAATAACTCAGTTGTCCCTTTTTCTTGCTCTTTAAGCAAGGAACCGAATTAAATTGGCCAGATATAGCCTGTTGTGGTTAAATTTAACCACTTATTGTGTGGGTAAGCTGAATAAGGTAAAAAGTATTAAGCTTTTTACTTAAAAAATCATAAAAAAAATTTACGTTTTTTAGAGAAGCCTAAATCATTGCAAGTTCTTGAGTTATGAGGGTTAAGCCTTGATGGATGAGGAGATAAGATTTTTCAATATTAGATGGTTGTGATGTGGTATTTTTCAGGTCTTTTTTTAAAACATATTGAAATTATGGGATTTTTAAAAAAGTCGTTCGCACAAATTGTAGCCTAAAGCCATTTCCAGCTAAATTTTGTAACAGCATAAAATGATTTATCTTTTACCTTTTTAACGATCTTTCTAGAGATTAATTTTTTCAATTCATAACGAATTTGAGAGGAATTCGGAAGTAGTTGGATATAGCATTTCTGAGTTCAGAAGTTTTAAATCCAAAAGAAGAATATTTGGTTTTAAGCAATTCTTTGATGAGAGCAAGTTGCCTGTCTTTTCTGAGGTCAGGAGCAGGGATCTTATGGTTAAGGTGGTCAAGAACAGGTTTTGAAAACATGTCCGGTTCAACCTCACATAATGAGGAGAGATCAACGTCAGCACAACAATTGAGGAATTTATTATTGGCATCAAGACCTTTCCATAAATAGGCCTGTAGATAGAGAACAGGTTTTTTAAGCCCCAGGGATCTGGGGTTGTTAATGGTGGTTCCTGCCCGCCAGTGCCTCGACAATATGTGGTATTTAACTAGAGAAGGTAGAGTATAGAAAGTTTGTAGTTTTAATGAAAGATTGTCTAGGCGATTGGCAGGCGGGTTAGTGAAAATGCGCATAACGCCATTAGAGCGTTTAACACAAAACCCATAGATTTAAGGAAAAAAGCAACGCCTCCTTCATAGAAGAGGTCTAAAATGTAACCGCGAAGAATAACACGATCAAAAGAGGTGTAGGAAAACTTGATATTTTTTGAAAATTGAGCAATGAAGTTGTTGTTCACAGGTAATTTTCCTCCTTATCTATATGGTTTAGTCAATCACTTTTTAGGAAATTACCTGTGAGCATTCAATTTTTTTTTAGGCAAAGTTATGAGGCTTATCAATAATTGAGAACTCGTAACACAAATCAACATGCAGTTTTTTAATTTTTAGTTTGCTAAAGAGATACGGTATATTTTTTGCAATAAAAATCATATGATGAAAAAGAAAATTTTAATATCATGTAGTTTATTTTTTCTTTTTTTTGGGGTAAAAATTTATAGAGTTTTTTCTGCTATTAATTTAGAAATTTATGAAAATTATAATTCAGCTATATTAGACAAAATTAATACCTTTAGGGAGAATCCATTAAAATATGCTGAAGTGCTAGGTATATCTGTTGATAAGCTTAAAGAGGTATGGGGTGAGAGCGGATTGGATTATTTAAAGAGTGGATTTTTTCAGGTTTCTTTGAATAATACTCTTGTGTTAACTGCGAGGAAGCATCTGCAAGATGTGATGGAAAGCAAAAGTATTTCTCATCTATATCTCAATGGATATACTGCTGAGAGGATGTCTATTGAATATGGATACAATGCTCTTTTAGTGAGTGAAAGTATTGTGGGAGTAGGATTTGAGAACTATATATCTCCTGAAAAGGCGTTAGAAATTATGTTAAATAGCCTTATAAGAGATGCTCTCCTTAAAGAGAGCAAAGAAGGTGCGCCAATGGTTTTTGCTATTTATCAAGATTTAGGAATGGCCTTTGGGGGTACTACAATTGAAATAGAAGGGAAAAAATATAATATTTATATTTTATGTTTAGAATATGGCTTACCTAGAAATACTCCTTACGATGTTTTGGTGGGAAAAGTTTTTTTAACTAGCTCTTCTCATAGTGAAAACCTTTTAGCTTCTGGATTAAGAGATGTAACGTTGCGAATTTATAATGAAGACTTTCAACAAGTATGTAAAAAAATTACCTTTACAGATGGGACTTTTTTTGTTAAAAATCCTCCAAGAGATCAATATGTGTATATAAAGCTTAATGTTCCTTATGGATCAAAGAATCCTCTTTGGGGTAAGTTTATAAAAAATGATCTAAAAAGATTTGATTTGCCCTATCCAAAGAAATGGATAACAAATAACGAGCCATATTAATGGATATGTTTATGTTGCAATTAAAAGATAAAAAAAAGTGGATAAATATTTTAATATTGCTATGTATATATAGCTTTTGTTTGCAAGCAAAAGCTAAGGAAGTAAAAAAAAGTAATAATGTGATAGCTAGAGGAAGAGGAGTAGTGATTACACAATCAGATGTAGAAGCTATGAAAAATTACTTACCTAGTTTTTACAAAGATGAGAAATTTATTAAAAAGACAACAATATGTACTGTTCTTATGGCTAAAACAGCTAAAGATGAAGGACTGGTCTGTAAGAGTGCGAAATCTAAAACAGGATTTGCTAAAACATATGCCCTGTCTCTCTGTTATTATAACAAAAAGTTCTCTTCTATTCCTATTCAGAAAGATACAATTCAGTCATATTATTTAGCCCATTGGAAACGTTTTTTAAATAGTGAGGGTAAATTAATATCTCTTGACAAGAGTCTTAGAGAGCAAATTAAAACTATTATTTTAAAATCAAAAGGAAAAAATTTCTTTGCTGAGTTATGTCAAAAGTTGATTGGAAAATATGGCATAAAGGGATTAGAATGAAAATTTTTGGGAAAAGGCTCCTATATTTAGGATTTATATTGTTTTTTTTGCGTTCTGGTATAGTTTTTGCTTTAAACATTTATTACAATGAGGTAAAGATCTCGCAGGAATTGAAGCAAGCTTTTCAAAAATATTGGATGTTGCGATCTAAAAAATCAATTAAAAGCTTATTAAAGAGGGAAGCTCCTTATATACAAGATATGGTTAGTTTTGAAAGATATAAACGATATATTCTCTTATATAAATCAACGATAAAAAAAATAGAGGTAAAAAAAGTTGATTGTCCTCAACCATTTTTTTGTGCAATAGAATTTAAGTCTTTATGGGGCGAAGGGAAAAAACAACAAATATATTGGTTTAGGGATTTGTGGGTAAAAGTTGAGGGGAAATGGTATCATGTAATAAAAAATCCATTATTTTTCCCCGAAATTAATTAAAACAATTTAAAGGAGGTTTTGTATGGTAAGGTTAAGTAAGTTTGTGAGCTTATGGTTAGGCCTTTGTTTATGTCTGGCTTTGTCAATGTCTGCAGGTGCAGCAACCTTAAGCCAGAATGGGAAAGGAGATTTACTGCTTTATCCAGTTTACATTGCAGGGGACGGAGTAAAGACTACATTTCATGTGGTTAATACTGATACTAATAGCTCAGTAGTTGCTAAAGTAGTATTGCGTAGTGGTAAGTATAGCCAGGAAGTCCTTGATTTTCTTATTTATCTTTCTCCTAATGATAAATTTAGCGCCACAATTTCCTATGAAGATGGTAAATATGTATTAACCAGTACCGATGACAGTTTCTGTGCTTCAGATGGAACATGTGCGAGTGAACTCAATCCTTTTAAGTTTACATTGAAAGAGCCTTGTGAGGGGCTAACTAATGATTATGCTGGACTTGGATATATCGAAGTTATATCAGCAGGAAGTGTTGATTTGCCAAAAGAAAGTGATGGAACTGTAAATAAAAGCGACATTGTAAAGGAATATTGGAATAATTGGCAAAATTTTAAGACTGGAGGAGATATTGTAGATTCATTAACAGGTTATGCAGAAGTTGTTCTTCCTGGCCCTGATTATTCAGGATATCAAGCTGTAGCTATTGCTAATTATGGAAATAATAATCAACTAACAGTTAGCTCAGAAACGAAACTTGGAGACGGTGCTATCACTGCGTTGGGTGATATTAACCAAAGTGGGAGCCTAGAGAATATATTAGCTAAAAATAATTTAGTAGTACCTGTTTCTAAAGAAGCTGTGGCGATTCCTGTAGTCACTTTTCCAACCAAGTTATCTTCCTGTCCATATCTTGTAAATGGTCAATCTACAGTAGATAATTTAGGTCCCTTCTTTGCTGGAGGTGATGATAATACCACTTATACTATAAGTTATTATGATATGTCTGAACACTCTACTATAGAGCAAAATCCTATAGTTTCTCCAGTCCCTAAAGAAGCTCCTAACACTTTGCCAGATGAGTTAAATCTTTTAATTGTGGATTATCCTTTTACTAATTCGGGTGGATGGTTTAAGATAAATTTCAAAAAAGATGTCCCTGGAGCTCCTTTAGTTGGAGTAGTGGCTGAGTTTACTGAAAATGGTTTTAGTTTTATTCCATACGCATACGATGTGCCTCAACCTTAAGATTAAGTAAAATGTAAGCATAAAAAATAATATAGAAAAAGCGGAAGTTAAATTTCAACTTCCGCTTTTTCTTATTTTCGGGGTTGCATTTAATAATAGGGAGTTAATATGCTAAAAAAAGTAATTTTTTACTTTTTCATTTTTAATTTGTTTTTTTCTGTAGTTTTATATGCTGATAGCTGGGTCACGATTTATCAACTAAAACATTCTTCTTTTAAAGATTTATACTCTCCTGAAAATGAATATTTTTGGGGAACAGATGCTAAGAATAGTAGATATTATGAAATAATAATTAATGCTTATTCGAGACCAAATTTTCCTGCTGATATTTCTTCTTTTCCTAACCAATTTAAATTATTTATTCCTCCAGGTACAACCTATGTTGCTGTTTCTATAAAGACGGCTAGAGATAATAAGATTGGAGTTGTTGCTAGATATAAACAAATACCACTTTGTCAGTATTGTTCCTATATTTGGCATGAAGATAAATATTATGATGTCCCTTGGGATTGGGAAACAGGGATAAATTTAGACATATTGAACCAAAGAGATGTTTATTTAAAAAATTCAGGCGGTACAATTCAAGTACCACATAGTCTTTTTTTTGATGTGCCATTAAGTAAAAATCAGGCAGGATGGCTCTATATTAAAAAATTACCCTTTGATTCTGACTGGATAATGGAAATGCATGTTACAATACAGGTTGAGAAAAAGACATATCTTAATTGGTATAATTTTGTTGATTGGTTATCTTTTGAAGAAAATACTACTTCGAATCCACGACCCACTTGTTCTAGTAGCAATTTTAGTTTGTGTACAGATCAAAATAGTTGTAATTTAGCAGGAGGCTATTGGTATGGTGGGTCTTGTCACGCCACTCCTGAGTCAAATAATGACAATGTAGGCAATAATAGCAGTAATGATGATAATGTTACAGTAAGTTGTTCTCCAGAACATCTGGATGTGTGTACAAATTATATAGATTGTCAAGAAATAGGCCATGGCTATTGGTATAATGATTCTTGTCATGATACTCCTGATGCAAATAATAACTATAATGACAATAATGGAGACAATAATAATTTTTCAACAAAAAATACAGGATTAGCAGCTTTACTTTGTGCAATAGGTTATAAAGAGTATTGTAATGATATAAATGAATGTAATATTAACTCATTAGAAAATTGTAATTCACAATATAGCTGTGAAAAGGTAGGTGGTTATTGGCGTACAAAAGAGCGAGAATGTATAAAAAAAGAATCTATTTCTGATAAACATGAAATTGTTAATATTTCTAATTTTTCTGATGCGATGATAGATATAGGTATAAAAAATGGCATGATTAGAAAAGGGACAAAAGTTCATTTAACACTTAATTTCCCTCCATATAATCAACCGGTTGATATTTATGGCGCTATATATTTTGAAAAAGATAATTATTTATGGTTTATTCCAAATAACTTAAATGAGAATAACCATCCAGAGTTCCAAGCTGTAGGAAAAAATATAGAGAGAGAAATAAGAAACACTATTATACCAGATATAGATATTTGTAATCAACTAGGAAATTCTTATAAGGATAGATGGCAGATATATGCACTAGTTCTGCCTTCTCAAAACAGCGAAATAACTAGTTTAAATGACATAAGTACTATATTAAATAGTAATAGTACCCCGTATTTTCTCCAATATTATATAGTAGATGTGGATTGTTCATTAGATAATATCAAATGCTCCCCGGAATGCCTTGAGGCATGTACAAATTATATAGATTGTCAAGAAATAGGCCATGGCTATTGGTATAATAATGAATGCCACGCCAATCCACAATAAAATTAGGAACAAAAGGTTAATCTTTATTAAAACACCTTCACCTCTAGGTGAAGGTGTTTTAGATTAGAAAAAGAAGTGGTACTTCCAGAAGAAATTAAGGGGGATCAATTCATGTTGTTATAAACTAAGCTACAAAATGATTAAAATCAAACCAAAATTTAAAGAGTATTAACCCCATATATGCTACAAGAACAGGACCTAATACCTTATCATCCATCTGACCTTCCGCCATCTCCATGGCTTATTCTCTCTCCCCATCCAGATGATGAGACTATAGGGATGGGAGGAACTATTTTATTGGCATCAAAAAAGGATATAAAAATCTCTGTGGCTGTTGTTACTAAAGGAGAACTCTATGGAGATGAAGAAGAGAGAAAAAAAGAATTTATAGAAGCTGCTAAATTTTTAGGTGTCAGTGAATGGTTTTTCTTTGATTTACCAGATAGAAATATTTCTTCTGGAGAGTTTATAAAAAAATTTAATGAAATTATAAAAAAAGTTGCTCCAAAAACGGTCTTTTTACCCTCTCCTTTAGAATTTCATCCAGACCACAGAAAAATACTCCTTTATAGCTGGGCAGAATTAAAGCAGCAAGATTTCAAAGGAGAGATATGGCTTTATGAGATTTCCCGGCAGGGAGAAGTAAATAAATTAATTGATATATCAAAGAGTGCAACGGATAAAATCAAGGCCATTAAATTTTTTAAATCTCAAATTAAAAAACATCCCTTTCATGAA
>JAMOPG010000194.1 GCA_027064715.1 Desulfobacterales bacterium | reverse complement strand
CCATTAAACTTGCAAAAGATATAGGATATCCCCTTGTGGTGAGGCCATCTTATGTGCTTGGTGGCAGGGCCATGGAGATTGTTTATGATGAATCTGAATTAAGGTCCTATTTTCGAGAAGCCGTGGTAATCAGTCCAGATCACCCTATATTGCTGGATAAATTTTTGGAAGATGCAATAGAGGTAGATGTGGATGCCCTATCAGATGGAAAAGATGTGTATGTTGCTGGGATTATGGAACATATTGAAGAGGCAGGGATACATTCTGGTGATTCTGCATGTGTGATTCCACCCCATACACTGTCTGAAAATATCATTAGAGATATAGAGGAGATGACTATAGCCCTTGCAAAGGAATTAAATGTTGTTGGGCTTATGAATATTCAATACGCTGTAAAAGATGGGGAGATCTACATCCTTGAGGTAAATCCCAGGGCCTCAAGAACAGTTCCTTTTGTGTCTAAAGCAACAGGGGTACCCATTGCAAAACTTGCAACATATGTCATGCTAGGTCACACATTAAAGGAATTAGATCCATGGGGTATGCGAAAAAAAGGCTTTAGATGTGTCAAAGAGGTGGTCCTGCCCTTTAATAGGTTTCCTGGTGTAGATGTGGAGTTAGGTCCAGAGATGAGGTCCACTGGAGAGGTGATGGGTATTGATCTTAGCTTTGGTGTATCTTTTTTTAAGGCACAGCTTGCAGCTGGTCAGATACTCCCAAAACAGGGACGTGTATTTGTGTCAGTAAATGATAGGGATAAACCAAAGATAGTGGATGTTGCTAAAGGTTTTTTAGAGCTTGGATTTGAGATAATTGCAACAAGGGGTACTGCATCTTATCTTGAAAGACATGGAATCAAGACTGAGATTGTGAACAAGGTATATGAAGGTAGGCCAAACATTGTAGATATGATCAAGAATAGAGAAGTGGATTTAATAATTAATACAAAGTCAGGAAAACTAACCGCTAGAGATTCATCATCCCTTAGAAGGGCAACAATTTTATATAATATTCCATATACAACTACTGTTGCTGCAGCAAAGGCTACGGTCATGGCAATAAAAGAGATAAAAGAGGGAAACGGTTATAATGTAAGGGCTATTCAAGATTATTATGCTGCAAATTAAAATTATTAATTGGAGATTAGATAAAAATGAAGGAAAGTTGTGGTTTAATTGGTATATATAATAATAAAGAGGCTGCAAGGCTTGCATACTTCGGACTTTATGCATTGCAACATAGGGGACAGGAAGGTGCAGGTATTGCAACATGGGATGGGAAAAAGATTAGAGAACATAGGGGAATGGGGCTTGTTGCAGAAGTATTTAATGAAAGACATCTCTCAATAGAATTAAAAGGAGATATAGCAATAGGACATGTTAGATATTCTACAACTGGTGCATCTTTACTGAGAAATGTACAGCCATTTATTACATATTTTAAAGGACTCCATCTCGCTGTTGGACATAATGGAAATTTGGTTAATACCGTTGAACTCCGCAGAGAATTAGAAAGTAAAGGTGCACTTTTTCAGACTACAACAGACAGTGAGATTTTTGTTCACTTAGCTGCACATAACTTAACTGGTCATACAATTGAAGAGGCTCTCTCTATTGCATGTTCAAAGGTAAAAGGAGCATATTCTCTTTTGGCATTAGTGAATGATAAATTAATAGCCATTAGAGACCCTTATGGTTTTAGGCCCCTGGTGATTGGAAGGCTTGGTACTTCATATGTTATTTCTTCAGAGACCTGTGCACTTGATTTACTGGAAGCTGAATATATAAGGGAAGTGGAGCCTGGCGAGATGATAGTGATTGATAAGGGAAATCTGAGGAGTTATTTTTTAGAGAACAGACAAGAAAAAAGGCGCTGTTGTATTTTTGAGCTCATCTATTTTGCTAGGCCAGATTCCACAGTATTTGGGAAAAATATTTACATTACAAGAAAGGCCATGGGGATGGCCCTTGCAGAAGAGGCGCCTGTGGATGCAGATTTTTGTATGCCCTTTCCTGATTCTGGTGTATATGCTGCTGTGGGTTATGTGCAAAGATCAGGCATACCCTTTGAGACTGCAATGATCAGAAATCACTATGTGGGAAGGACGTTTATTCAGCCATCTCAAGATATGAGGGATTTTGGAGTGAGGATGAAACTCAATCCTGTAAAGGACATGATCAAGGATAAAAGGATTGTCATAATTGAAGATTCCATTGTAAGAGGTACCACAATCAGGAGCAGAATCAAAAAACTAAGAGAGTTAGGAGCAAGGGAGCTCCATCTTAGGGTTAGTTGTCCTCCTATCAAATTTCCTTGTTTTTATGGAATAGATTTTTCTTCAAAAGGCGAGCTCATTGCTGCGAACCACACTGTAAAAGACATAGAAAGATTTATTGGACTGGATTCTTTATATTATCTCTCTTTAGATGGATTGATTAAGGCATGTGGGGGTGAAGACAACTTTTGTCTTGCATGCTTTAATGGTGATTATCCAGTAGTTCCCAGCAAAGAATATGGAAAACTATTTTTTGATATATTTGTTGGATGAGATTAATCTTTGTTAGGAGAAAGCTTAAATGAAAGGGAAAAATCCTCGGGAGTGGATAGATTTTGCAAAAAGGGTTTTAGATATAGAAATTGAAGGGATAGAGGAGGTAAAAAAGAATCTTGGAAGGGAGTTTTATTCTGCAATAAAGATTATAGCACATTGTAAGGGCAGAGTTGTTGTTACAGGCATAGGAAAATCTGGTCTAGTTGGTCGGAAAATAGCTGCAACCCTTAGCAGTACTGGTACCCCTGCATTTTTTTTACATCCAGTGGAAGGTGCTCATGGAGATCTGGGCATGATAACCAAAGATGATGTGGTCCTGGCAATATCCAATAGTGGAGAGACAGATGAACTAAATGCAATTATGCCAGTACTAAAGACTTTAGGTCTAAAGATCATTGCAATGACTTCAAGAAAGGACTCAACCCTTGCAAAGTTGAGTGATGTGGTGTTGTCTATTGCTGTTCCTAGAGAGGCATGTACCTTGAATTTGGCTCCAACTGCCAGCACCACAGCAACACTTGCCTTGGGGGATGCCCTTGCCGTGGCGCTCACTAAATGGAAGGAATTTAAAAAAGAGGATTTTAAACTCTATCATCCAGGGGGAGAGCTTGGCAGGCGTCTTGCGTTAGACATTGATGAAATAATGCATAAGGATAATCTTCCCCTTGTAAAATTGGGAACTTCAATGAAAGAGGCGATTGAGATATTAGATGAGTATGGTCTTGGGTCTGTAATTATTGTGGATGAGGTAAGCAAACTTCAAGGCATTATAACTGATGGTGATATTAGAAGAATGATTGTTCGAAACAGGCTTAATTTAAGTGAGCCTGTTGATATTTATATGACCATAAATCCAAAATTTGGAAGAGAAAAGCAAAGGGGTGCAGAGCTTTTGAATCTTATGGAACAAGCAGAGATTACAGTGCTTCCAATAGTTGATGACAATATGGTTGTTAAAGGAGTTGTACATCTGCATGATATACTTGGAAAAGGAAAGATTAAAATAAATGGTGCGTAAATTAGACAATCTATTATGAAATATGTAAAATTATTAATTCTATTCTTTTTTATTGGAATTTTGTGTATATGTGTTATAGTAATAGGTGTCTATTTCTGGATTTCAAAAGATCTTCCCAAAATAGAAAAGATCACAGATTACTCGCCATGCTTGACCACTACAGTATATTCTAGAAATGGCACAGTTATAGGATATTTTTATAAGGAAAATAGATTTTTATTTTCATTAAAAGACGTCCCAAAATATGTATTGCAGGCATTTTTGGCGGCTGAAGATAGTGAATTTTATCATCATAAAGGCATTGATTTTATGGGAATAGTTCGTGCTGCAATAAAGAACTTGAAAGCAGGGGCAATAGTGCAAGGAGGATCCACTATAACTCAACAGGTGGTAAAATCCATCCTTTTGTCTCCAGAGAAGAGTTATAAGAGAAAGATGAAGGAAGCGATTTTGGCATACAGGCTTGAAAAATATCTTACAAAAGATGAGATATTAACAATATATTTAACACAAATCTATCTCGGTTCAGGTGCTTATGGAGTTGAAGCAGCATCAAGGGTCTATTTTGGAAAACATGCAAAGGATTTGACATTGGCAGAAGCAGCACTTCTTGCAGGGCTTCCCAAAGCACCATCATTTTATAATCCATATAGACATTTAGATAGAGCTAGGATCAGACAAAAATATGTGCTAAATAGACTGTTAGATTTGGGATGGATCACAAAAGATGAGTATGAAGAAGCACTTTCAACCCCAATTGTTTTAAAAAAAATGGAAGATCCATCCTGGAACATAGGTCCTTATTTTCTAGAAGAAGTAAGGAGATTTTTAATAGATAGATATGGGGAAGATAAGACCTATTGTGGTGGTTTAAAAGTCTACACTACAATGGATATAAAGCATGAGATCGCTGCAGAAAAGGCTTTAAGAAAAGGACTAATTGCATCAACAAAAAGGCGGGGATATAGGGGAGCTATAGATCATTTAGAAAAAGATGAAATAGAAAAATTTTTAGAAAAACAGGGAGATAAGTTGGATGATTTAAAAAAAGGGAAATGGATAGAGGTTGTTGTTTTAGATGTGAAAAAAGATGGTGCAACTGTTAGATTTGGAAATAAAGTTGGCTTTATACCTGTTCAATCCATGGCATGGTGTAGGAAGATTGACCCTAAAAAGGCTCCAGAAGAGGTTCCCCCTATCAAAGATGCAAGAAAGGTGTTAAAAAAAGGAGATGTGGTATATGCTTCTTTAGATAAGATTGATGATAAGGGAAACTTTATATTAGCCCTTGAGCAAGAACCTTTGGTAGAAGGTGCAATTGTTTCTTTGGATCCAAGAACAGGGGAAGTGTTAGCACTTGTTGGTGGTTATGATTTTAATAGAAGTCAATTCAATAGGGCTACTCAGGCAAAAAGACAGACAGGCTCAGCCTTTAAACCAATAGTTTATTCTGCAGCCTTAGATCATGGTTTTACTGCAGCTAGCATTATCTTGGATGCACCAATTGTGTATGAAGATGTGTCAACTCACTCCACGTGGAGACCAGAAAATTATGAGAGGTCTTTTTTTGGTCCAACACTCTTTAGAACTGCTCTGGTCTATTCAAGAAATTTAGTGACCATCAGAATTGCAATGAAAATAGGAATAGATGCAATAATTAAAAGGGCACAGGCACTGGGATTGGAAGCGGATTTTCCCAGAACTTTATCAGTTTGTTTAGGAACTGCATCTGTTTCTTTAATAAATCTGTGTAAGGCATATACTGGATTTGCAAGGCTTGGAAGTACCATTGATCCAATACTTATAAAAAAAATAGAAGATCCTTTTGGGAGGGTGGTGGATGAGTTTAAGCCACAGGTAAAACAGGCGATATCTCCTCAAAATGCATATATTATGGATTATCTCATGCAACATGTGGTAAAGTATGGCACAGGATGGAGAGCAAGGAAGTTAAAAAGACCTATAGCAGGTAAAACTGGTACTACTGATGAGCAAAAAGATGCATGGTTTATGGGATTTACACCATATCTTTTGACAGGAGTATATGTGGGATTTGATGAACCTACTCCAATGGGAAAATATGAAACTGGCTCAAGGGCTGCGTGTCCTATATTTGTAACATATAGGGAGGCTGTGGAAGAGGATTATCCTATGGAGGATTTCAAACAACCACCTGGGATTGTTATGGTTAGAATAGATGCAAAAACTGGTAAATTAGCAGGACCATCCACTAAAGAAAGCTACATTCTTCCATTTATATCAGGCACTGAACCAAAAGAGATATCCCAAATCGAATCTATATCACCAGAAGGAGAACCCCAGTCAAAAGAAGATGTGCTAAAGAATATTTTTTAAATACTCCCTGGAAATAAATTAAAAAAAATGTCTTCAAGTATTTTTAATTCCCTGTGTATTTCATCTGAAGATATGCATAACAGGGGGATCCTTGAAGTGAGCACAAATTCTAACCCCTTGTTATCGATCTTATCTTTTGTTGAAATGAGATTTTGTAAGGCCTCATTTAATGTGTGAATTCTTTTTAAAATAGCATCTTTTATATCACTTACAGAAAGATTTTTTTGAAAAAGTGAGAGTAAGGTTTTAAGATATAATACTAACTCTCTATTTTCTTTAAATTTTAAAAAAAACATCTCAAAAAAGGATTCCATATTGGGATTCCATGAGATAGGATATTTTTTTAGTTCCATTAATATTTCAACATAGGTGTCTAGATCGAATGTCTTTATTACATTATAGATTGCAACTGGTATTTCAACATCAAGTTTTAATTTTGATATAAATTCTTTGAAAAAGGTTTTGGAGGGAGAAAATGTAACTGTTTGATCTTTTAATTTTATTTTTACTGTTTGTATATTATCTATCAGGGACTGAAATAGAGACATCACATCCTCTTTTGAAATATTTAAGGGACAAGCAGGGATGATTTCTTTTAAGAGATTTTTGTCGGGAGATATGATAAGATTTAACAGATGAGGCTCTGAATCTAAGATATTTTTTATATCATCTAAGGCATAAGCACCATATACAGATTCAAAAAATGCCACTGTTTCATTTGTAATTTCAAAGGGTCTAGAAAAAAACTTTATTAATATTTTTTCAATGGGTATTAATTTGTGTGTCATGAAGTACTTATATATTTTTTTTATAAAAATGGCAAGTAGGAAGTGATATGAAGATATCTGTAATAATACCAACCCTTAATAGGGCAAATCTTTTACCAAGGGCAGTTTATTCTGTTTTAAATCAAAGTTATAGGAATCTGGAGTTAATCATTGTAGATGATGGTTCAACAGATAACACAAGGGAGTTTTTAAGATCTTTAGATGATCCAAGGGTAAAAATTATTTATCAAGAAAATAAAGGGGTATCTGCAGCAAGAAATAGAGGGATTTATGAAAGCAAGGGGGATTTAATTGCCCTTTTGGATTCTGATGATGAGTGGTTAAAGGATAAGCTCAAGGTTCATATTCGTTTTCATGTTGCAGGACAATTTGAGATATCACAGACAGAAGAGTTATGGATAAGGGGGGGAAAGAGAATAAATCCAGGTAAAAAGCATAGAAAAAGGGCGGGATGGATATTTGAGCCATCCCTGCAGCTATGCCTTATAAGTCCTTCCTGTGTATTATTTTCTAGAGAACTTTTTCAAAAAGTTGGTCCATTTGACGAAAGGTTACCTGCATGCGAAGATTATGATATGTGGCTCAGGGCCACTTTAAGATATCCTGTTGGTCTTTGTCCTTATCCTTTGGTTATAAGATATGGTGGAAGATCAGATCAACTCTCCTCAAAAATAATAGGGCTTGATCTCTACAGGATATATTCCCTTATAAAAATATTGAGAAATGAGACCTTAGACAATGACCAGCTAAAAGCAACAAAAGAGATGTTAAAAATAAAATCAAGAAGATATATAATGGGATGTGTAAAAAGAGGTAAGATAGAAGAAGCCTTAAGGATAAAGGAACTTATAAAGGATTTTGTCTCTTGACGATAAAGACATTAACACCATATGTAATAATGAAAATGCATTATTTATGATTTGCTGAAGAAATAAATCACCTCAGGAGAAAAAGATGAAGAAAGTATATATGAGAGTTATGTTAGTCCCATTATTTTTGATGACAGAAATTCCCTGTTTTGGCGGTCAGACAAGTTTTACTCAAGAGGATAGGGAGAGACTTGTGAGGTTAGAAGCTACATTAAAGGTATTTATGGAACAGGTGGATAAGAGATTTATAGAGCTACGGGAAAATATGAATAAGAGGTTCGAGCTAGTGGACAAGAGGTTTGAACAAGTGGATAAAAGATTTGAAGAAATGAGAGAAGACATGAACAAGAGATTTGAGCAGG
>JAMOPG010000193.1 GCA_027064715.1 Desulfobacterales bacterium | reverse complement strand
TTGTCAAGGCCCGTACCGAAAAAAAAGTAAATTATATAAAGTTAACATGATTAACTCTATCTTAATTTCTTAAAAATTTGTCTTTACTTTTGGGGGGCATTACAAAAGATTAGATGTAGAATGAAAGTAATAGATATAAAAAACATGGTAATTTTTTAAAAGTTTAAAATTTTTCTTGACTTTTTAAGAGATAAAAAGGTTAAGAACAATAAAAAGAAGTGAAATTAAGCTCAGAACGTTCGTAAGAAAAGCCAAGATTGCCAAGATTAATAAAGATGCTTCTGTGTATCTTCTTGAGACATATTTCGGTTATGTATCTTTTAAAAAGTGGAATAGACTTATGGAACAGGGAGCAAATACAGAGACGGAGCACTTCCAGTATATCCGGTTTGTAAGGGTACAGGAGTAGTTCCAATTGATGACTTACGAGTTTATTAAAAAGGTTATGGCAATGGCAAATAACAGACGAATATGTGGTCTTGCCTTCGGTTACGCAAAATTCACCTTAAAGCAAAGTTTCGTATATTCCAAAAACGTTAGCCAAATAGGAAATTGGAGATGATTAGTCATGTTATCCATAGAAACGGTATATGAAAATACTAACCACTGGTCAGCATATCAAGGAATTGCCCTGAAAGATGGTTTTGATAAGTATTTAACTTCACGAGTAAGAACAAGATTTTATGATATTGAGGGGACTGAAGCTCTCATTGAAGAGTTTAAAGACATACCCTCAACAGGATTTGAAGAACGATTGCTTATAGATATATTTTCAACTTCTCCTTCTATAGAAGACTGGAAAATTGGTGAAGCATTGGCTGAATGCTATTTGGAGGATTTCGAAAAAATAAGATTTTACTATCCTTCTTCAAGAGATGCTAAAAATCTTAAGGCAAATCTTCAAGGAGCAGATTTAGTTGGCTTTATAGATATTGATGAAGAAACTACCATATTCTTATTTGGAGAGGTTAAAACTTCTGGAGACAAAAATTCTCCACCTCAAGTAATGTATGGCAGGTCAGGCATGATAGATCAACTTCGTAATATAAAAAACGATCCAAACTTACAAAAGTTATTAATTAAGTGGCTTGGATTTAAAGTAAAAGCATTGTCGGATGAGGATCCATTTAAAAAAGATTATCAAAAAGCTTTAAAAGTATACTTGAAAGAGAAAGCAGAACACAAGTACTTCCTTTTTGGAGTATTAATTCGTGATACTGAACCGAAGGATACAGATTTAAAGTCGAGGTATGAATCTTTAAAAAGCGACCTTTCCAATGGAGCACGATTGAAATTAATAGCATTATACATTCCGATGCCAATTAAAAATATGAAAGATTATATTATTAATAAGGGTGAAGGAAATGAATGAAATTCCTCATTGGATACTCAGCGAACTTTCTGATAATGAAATTCAAAAGAGAGCAGAAGAAATAATAAGCGAGAAAAAATTTGAAAATAAATTGTTTGGGAAACATGCTTTAACTCAAAAAGAAAGAGAATTGCTTGAGAAAATTCTGGAAATATACGAACTAGCTATAATAGATTTGTGGGATAACGAGGAGAAGAAAAATGAATTTTCTACTTTAAGTAAGAAATGTTTTGATATACTTCAGGTATTTCCTCTACCGCAAGATGACATATTAAAGATTAAACATATACTAAGATTAGTAGCCTATTCATATTTGGGAGAAAAATGGGAAGATGGCAGAAGGTATCTGATAGAAGAGGAAAATGCTTGGGAAATCGAAATTAATGATGAAGATATGTGGGATGAAAGGTTGTTTAAGAAAACATATCTGGCAATTTTGTATCTTGTAAGAAAAAACTCGTGGGAAGACCTTAGAAACGCCGTAAATCTAATCAATGATTTGCGAAGTGAACAGAAAAGATATGAAGAGAAGTATCTGAATTCTGTTGAAACTGTGTTTAAAAGAGGTGCTGCTTTAGAACTCGTTTCATTCTATCACTTTGCTAAGTCTATAGAAATTTTGGGAAAATTTATGTTAGAAGGTGAGCCCTCGAGTGATAGAGTTATAAGCGAAATAGAATATCACTTAAATAAGGGGATTAAATTCTGCGACATTTCTGGAAACTTTGAATTTTCCCTTATTCTTAGATTAATGTTAGCAATGTTCAAAAAGATGATATTTAACTCCATCTGGCGTGTTTCAGAAAGGATCAACTCTAAAATAACCGGTTTTGTAAAATATATAACTAAAACATCAAAGCCTGTATACGAATTATTATATCCTCAGAGAGCTGCTATATTGGAAATGGGTTTGTTGGACCCAGCTTCCCGTGGAATTGTAGTTAATTTACCAACTTCAAGTGGAAAAACATTGATTGCGGAGTTTAAGATACTGCAAGCACTAAATCAATTCGAAGATGGATGGATTGCATATGTTGTCCCTACAAGAGCATTAGTAAATCAAATAACTAATAGGCTAAGAGGTGATTTAGGTAGCCATCCTTTGAACTTAAAAATAGAGAAAATGTCAGGAGCCTTAGAAACAGATTTTTTTGAAGAAAAATTAATCGAGGAGAAGGCATTTGATATTTTAATTACCACTTATGAGAAACTGAATTTATTAATAAGACAGGGAATTGAGGAAAAATTAGGTCGAAAATTAGTACTCTTAATTGTGGATGAAGCACACAACATAGAAAGTTCCGATAGAGGATTAAACCTAGAGATGCTGATATCCATTGTAAAAAGTGATTGTAAGTATGCAAATTTATTGCTTTTAACCCCATTCATTCCCAATTCCAATGAGGTTTCTAAATGGATAAACGAAGATAATCCAAAATCAATTGAAATTCGGTTAAATTGGTGGAAACCTAACGATCAAATTATAGGGATCTATTATGTTGAGGGTGAGAGGCGAAACTGGACAACTTATTTTGAGTCATTAATCACGACACATCATACAATCTATTTTTCTGAAAAGATACAAATTGGTAGATACAATCCTATATTCAATATTCCACGTTCAAAACTCCACAATAAATCTCTCCTTACATCTATTGTTGCTAAACAGTTAGAAGATGTTGGACCGTTATTAATTGTTGCCCGAACGATAGAAGATACATGGAAAATAGCAAAAAATCTTTGTAAGTATTTTGATTCTATTGAAAATGAAGATATTGCATTAGTCAAAAGATTTGTTGCAGCAGAGTTAGGCGAAAACTTTCCGTTAGTTGAATACCTTTCCAAAGGTATAGGTGTTCATCATGCAGGCTTGCCTGATGAAATAAGATATCTAATGGAATGGTTAATGGAAGAAAATAAATTGCGCGTTTTAGTCGCAACAACTACTATCGCCCAAGGTATAAACTTTCCTGTTTCTGTAATTTTAATGGCATCTTATAGTTATCCTTTTGAAGAAATGCCGGTTAGAGATTTCTGGAATATTGTAGGTAGAGCTGGAAGAATTGATCAAAAACCACTTGGAATTGTAGGAATTGCTGTTAAAGATGAATATGACAAACGCAAGATTACGGAGTATGTACGCAGGCAAACAGGAGATCTGATTTCCATACTTGTAAAAATGGTTGATGAATTAGAGAATTTAGGACAGGAGCTTGGAATGGAATTGATTATTCGCTATCCAGAGTGGTCGACATTTCTTCAATACATAGCACACTTATATAAACAATATGGTAATGTTTCTAAGTTGATTTCTAGACTTGAGATGGAACTTAATAGAACATATGGATATAGAATTTTAAATCAAAGGAAGAGAGAAATCTTAAAAAGTGCAGTAAAGCAATATGTTCGTAAATTAAGTAGTAAAGACCACATAGTAAATTTGGCTGATCAAACAGGTTTTTCTCCAGAATCTATAGAAAGAACAATATACCGAATACAAAAGCTAGGACTGAAACAATCAGATTGGTATAGCAGTAAATTGTTTAATACTGAAACAGGAACATTAAGAAAGTTAATAGGGGTTATGCTCTCTGTCCCTGAAATTAAAAAGAGCTTAGAAGTTAGTATGCCTGGAGAAACAATAACTTACTCCAAATTATCCCACTTGATTATAGACTGGGTATCAGGAAAAGAATTCACTGAAATTGCCAAGGAGATATGGGGTAATGATGATCCCACTGCGATTTCTGAGTGTGTTAAAGCTATTTATCAGAAGGTTGTAAATGGTGCTACCTGGGGATTGGCAGCTTTTTTGAACATGCCTACATCCGGAATTAATTTCTCAGAGCTTACAGAAGAGGAGATAAGGATGGTTAAAAATATACCTGCTATGGTATATTATGGTGTAAATACTGAAGAGGGTATTGTAATGCGAATAAATAATGTTCCTAGGTCTATTGCAAATAAACTCGGAGAAATATACAAAAGGGAAACAGGGGATATATCTCCTAAATCTGCTTACGAATGGTTAAAAAACGCATCAAGTAGTGTCTGGAATGAAAGCATACCCTCAAACAAAAATGTATCTGGAGAGGATTATAAAAGAATATGGGAAAAGCTGTCAGGAGTGAAGTAAATGATTGCCTTTTCGCTTGGCATCGGATATATGGCTACATTTCATTCGGCTAAATCCATCCTAATAGCTGTATTTCGTATGTCCGCTGTTAGGCAAAGTCATGATAAAAAACGGGTGATAAATGGCGACATATATTGATAGACTTCCTAAGCCATTACTTGATGACATAGTCCAAGGACAATGTGTCCCTATAATCGGTGCTGGTTTTTCACGAAATGCTGAGTTACCACCAGGTTTTGAAATGCCTCTTTGGGAGGATATTGGAAAACATTTGGCACAGCAGATGAGAAATTACCCTTATACAACTCCGATAGATGCAATTTCTGCTTTCTGTCACGAATTTTCCCGTGCTAAACTTGTTGAACAGCTGCGTTCTCTTTTACATGTTGACAAGGCACAACCAGGCCAAGCTCATTTGGCTTTTGCGGACTTGCCATTCGACATAATTGTTACAACCAACTTCGATTTCTTGCTCGAAAGGGCTTACCACCTAAAACGAAGACCATATTACCCAATCGTGGATGAAGATCAGCTTTCAATTGGTAATGTGTTCCAAGATACACGCATTTTAAAGATACATGGAGATTTGAATCACCCAGGTCGATTAATTGTTACTGAAGATGATTATGATACTTTTTTGGAAAAGTATCCATTAATCTGTACATATCTTGCTAACTTACTAATTTCAAGGACGCCGTTGTTTATTGGTTATAGTCTTGAAGATCCTGATTTTAGACAAATATGGCAGATAATAGGTACTAGATTAGGAAATTTGCGACGAAATGCTTACACTTTTGCTGTAGGCCCCCGGAGTGTTGATATTTCTCGGTTTGAGAGAAGAGGTGTAAAGGTTATTTCTTTAGGTGAAAATGTAGCTGCCTATGGTGATATATTAAGAAAATTGTTTGAAGAACTTCGTGAATATTGGTTGAATAAAATTCTTGAGATAAGTATCATCACAGACGAAGAGTCACTTATTGATCTCTCGCTTCCAAAAGATGCTCAAACTCGTTTATGCTTTTTTTCTCTCCCCTTCGAGCTTATACCCTTTTATCGAAGTAATATTTTCCCCATTTTTGAACAATACGGATTTACTCCAATCACGGCAGATGATGTAATTTCACCTGGTGAGAATATTATAGCTAAGATTTCTTCATTAATTGAAAGGGCTAGCTTAGTTGTTGTGGATATATCATCACCATGGGTCATGCAAGAATTAGGCATAGCTTTAGGTAAAAACCGGAAAATCCTTATTATTAAAGAAGAAGGTGCTAAGCTTCCATCTAATCTTTTTGGATTTCAGTGTTTCGAGAGACCCAAAAGTATGGAATTGTCTGCTATAGAGTCATTTATTTCTAAATTAGAACAGTTGGTACAAAAACTTTCTAAAGAATTAATAGATCAATTATTAGAGGAGCCTATGAGGTTACTAAAAAAGAAAGAATATCGAGCTGCTGTAATATCTGCTATTGCACTTCTTGAAATTGAGCTACGGGAGAAATTGCCAAAAGATGTGGGTTTTTTACCTTTAGTAAAGTTACTTAATCTAGCAGTTAAATTTGAGTATATTCCCAGGGATAAACTCCCACTTATTAGAGAATGGATTGCTGTTCGTAATCGATTAGTACATACAAAAGATACAATTAGTTCAAACAAAGCAAATAAAATTGTAAAGGGGATTATGGATATTTTAGAAGCAATTCGTCAAAAAGAGTAAGAAAAACATAACTTTGCCTAACAGCGGACATACGGTTACGCGTCACTCCGCCCAAATTCGGCAAAGCCAAACTTCGTATGTCCGCAAAACGTTAGGCGACATATCCCACAGCCGTCTTAAGGAGTAGTGAATATGGGTAGGAAGATAGAATCTGATAAAATAATCTTGGGAAAACTTTTTGAGGATTTTTGGTTTTTAATTCCAGAATATCAACGGCCGTACGTATGGACACGAGATAATATCAATGATTTATTAGAGGATCTATGGTTTGCTTATGAAAATAGCTCTGAAGATGAATATTTTGTCGGTTCATTAGTTTTAAAAAAGGTTACACAAAGTACATTTGATGAATACGAGGTATTAGATGGTCAACAGAGATTAACTACTTTTGCACTTTTATTTGCAATCCTGAGAAGTTTTACAAGAGATGAACTTCTCAAAGATACATTAAACAAAAAGTTATTTCAAAAAGAAAATCCTTACGACAATATACCAGAAAGGCATAGGATAGTATATAGAATAAGAGGAAACTCTGATGGATTCCTAAAAGATTTTATTCAAAGTGGTAACAAAAGGTTAGATAGTAAGGATACATCCGTAAAAAATATGATTAAAGCGATAAGTACTATAGAAGAATTTTTCAAAAACAAAAATAACATTGAAGAATTTGCAAAGTTCTTATTAAATAAAGTAGTTTTTATATATGTTGCTACCGAAGATCGAGAGGATGCTTTTAGATTGTTTACAATTCTTAATAATAGAGGTATCCCATTGACAAATGCAGATATTTTAAAAGCCATAAATATTGGAGAAATCGAAAAATCTGGAAACAAAAAGCTCGCGGAAGAGTATGCCAAAAAATGGGAAGATATTCAAAATGAATTAGGAGAGGATTTTGATCGCTTCTTAGGATTCATCAGAACAATATTATTAAAAGAAAAGGCAAGAAAAAGTTTGCTAGAAGAATTTGAAGAAAAGATCTATAAAACGAGTAAATTGGCCAAAGGAAAAGAGACAATAGACTTGCTTAACAAGTATTATGAAATACATACAAAAATTATTGATTTCTCACCTAGTGATAAACCTTTATCCAGCCATTCAGATGAAAAAAATAATGAGTACAAGAACTTAATAACTATAATGAAAACAGCATTACCCTCTACAGATTGGATTCCACCATTGCTTCATTTTTATCGTAAATTTGGAGATGAGTATCTATTAGAATTTTTGAAGAAATTAGAATTTAAATTCAGTAGTGATTGGATTTTATATTACACCCCAACGCAAAGGATTGAGAATATGAATAGAATTCTCAAAAAGATAGATAATGCAAATTCTTCAGAAGAGGTATTGAACGATGCAAATATTTTCGAAGTTAGTATAGATGATCTTAGAAGCACTTTATCGGGAGATATTTACGGAAAAAGATTTGCCAAATATGTTTTATTGAAATATGAGTATTTAATTCAAGATAATTCTCGATATGAAGGTCCTCCTAATTTTATTAGTGTAGAACATGTATTACCTCAAAACCCACCAAAAGATAGTAAGTGGCGAGAGTGGTTTACAGATGAAGAGATAGAACAATACAAACACAAAATGGGAAATTTGGTCTTACTAAATCGTAGGAAGAATTCATCCCTTTCGAATCTGGATTTTGATAAGAAAAAAGAAAGATACTTTAAAGGCAGTATCTCAACATTCCCAAGTATAAATCACATAATGCAAAGAACAGAATGGAGAAAAGAGGACATAGAGGATAGAACTAACGAGATGATCAAAAGACTAACATTTGTGTAGGCAATAGTGATTGTACGGCTGCGGGATACGCTTTTTCACTATCGTGGATGGCCCTCATGGGATCGCCTAATAGTGTGCATCGGTG
>JAMOPG010000192.1 GCA_027064715.1 Desulfobacterales bacterium | reverse complement strand
CAGTGTAGATAATCGGATCATCAGCTGAGATGTAGAAAAAGTTTCTCTCCTTTGCCATTTTTAGGAGAAATGTTGTCTTTCCACCTCCACGAGGACCTACAAGGAGTATTCCCCTGCCCGTAAAACGAGATTTTAACTCCCTAAAATAAGGGCGTAATCTTTTTGGAAGAAAGGAAATCATTCTTTTCATGCGCAGTTCCAGAGATTCTATGATATTTTCGATATCCATATAAATCACTCCTTAGATATATATGATCTATTCTATTACAGACTATATTCTATCATAATATGTCGTATTGTAGAACGAATACTTTAAGAGATTAAAAAATCATTCTGTTATAGAACGAATTTTATATAAAATCGTTCGATTGCAGAACGATTATTTTTAATTAAGAAGCAAATCGAATTATTCTAAGAAAGTTTTGCAAAAATTATTCTTGATGAGACAGATAGTATAATATATTTGCCCTCTTCCATAAAAAGTCTTGCGAAAATTTGGCTTTTCCTTAAAATTATCCTGGGATAGTATCCACACTTTTATTGTAAAATAAAATCATATGAAACCATTGTTTTTATGACTGGAAGGAACAATAGATAAAAAGCTTTGCGAGAAAATACAAAGTACCAGAAAGTTTGATAAAATTGGTTGTCCTCAGTGAGGATAAAAGGTTTTTGAGACACAAGGACATTGATTAGATTGCACCGACAAAAGCCTTCTTAAAGAACTTGGGATTTTTAAAATAAAGTAGGGAGCAAGCACTATTTCTCAGATTCGATATTGATTTTTTAAGAAGCTCCAAATAAAAAGAAAACCGTTGAAAATTAAAGGAGCACTTTATATGGTAGTTGCAGCTGTGGATGAACAATTTTAGATAATCTTATGGGTGCTTTAAGTTTCTTCATCGCTATTTTGTTCTTATAATTTCTCATAATTTTTTCATTCAACTCCTTATTTCATGTGCCCCACTACCATTTTGTGAAATATTTCATAAGAAGCATTCCTTGAAGTTTTTTGTAAAAGTATATTCAAGCTCCGTGTTTTAAGCATTTAACTTATGCTGTCTCCCCTCGCTTTCTTTTGACTTCATTCTTTGAAACCCTCTCTATGCTATAATCATGAAGGATAGGAAAAACCACAGGCGGTGATGAGTATGAGATTTTGGGACAGAGAGAAAGAGGTAAGGGATTTAAAAACACACATTGAGAGTGAGCCAAATTCTATACTCTTTGTATACGGGCCTAGATCGTCAGGGAAATCCACCCTCGTGATGAAAATCATGGAAGATATAAAAAAACAAGTTCACAGCTATTTCTATGATTTGCGTTTGATGCCGATATCCTCGTATAAAGATATTTTGGCAGTGTTTTTCAGGGAGAGGGGATGGAAGCAAAAGCTTAAGGAAGCGATACCGTCGATAGCATCCAGTGCAGCGAATTATTTCGAAGTAGATGCCAAGGTGATAGAGGATATATTCTCATTAAAATTGAATCCGTTTGAAGTGA
>JAMOPG010000191.1 GCA_027064715.1 Desulfobacterales bacterium | reverse complement strand
CTACAAATTGCCAAGGACCATTTTTACATTCTGCACGGTAAATATTAAATTGGGAAATTGGATCCTCTGGATCAAAATCCCAGGTCAATATAATATAATCTTTTTTACAAGTTGCTTTTAAGTTTTTAATCTCTATTTTTAATTCTTGGTTTTGAATATGTATTCCATGCTGATTGTCTTTGACAGCTGATTGGTAAGCATAAAGGAGTTGTTCTATGCTTTTTGCCAATTGTGATATTTTATTGAAAATATCCTCCCTTCCTGTAAAACTTAATGTCCATATTTTTATGATCTTTTTATGGGGAACATTTAACAGAAAAAATTTGGCCTTGATTTGTGAATCTTGTTTTGAAACCTGTCCTGTAAAAACATAATTTACTCCTAAAACCTCTCCAGCCTCAAAAGCTTGTTTTGGATTATCACTTTGAACAAGCCCTCGTTGTAAAAGGATCTCTTCCATTTCCCTGCGAGGCATGATCTGTATCATACTTTTTCTAGTAAAAACCGAAACCAAATCATAGAGTATTTCACCTGCATAATCAATGGCATCAATGCTAGTAGGTCTTAAATTAAAGACAGCTATAAGTGGCTTAGTTGCCCAACTTAAATTACTTACACAAAGGAAAAACAAAAGAACCCATGATACCCTTAAGGATTTAAACATTAAATTACTCTCCAAATGGAATTTGGTACATGTAAAATATCTGTTCAACCTTTTCTAAAGCATCTTTTATAATAGGAGAGTCGGCAACACTTTTTAAACGTTCGTCAAATAAAGCATCAATAAATTTTACAGCAGCTTTAAGATTTTGTTTGCGCTTGAGCAGATTTTCTCCTTCCTGGAAATATTTTTTTTCCAAGTTGCGAAGCGGTTTTAACACTTCCCGACCAAGTTCTGCTACTACTTCCAATGTCAAGTTCTGCAAAATCTCTGTATTAGTTGGTAGTTCAAGGGGGTCATATTTTATATGAGCCTCAGGTATTCCAGCATTGGTTTCATCTTCATATATACGTTTACGTTTAATGGTCTTGACCTGGATATTTTCTCCAGTAGCAATATCTATAATTTTGAATGATATCTCTACAAAACCAACCTTTTTCTGTTTGCCAACTTCATATTGCTTTTCAACATATTCTGGCACAACTATTTTAGCAGGAGGTGCCTCGGCAAGTTCTTGTTTTGTCGGGTTAGGATGCTTTGCTTTCCAATTAAGATAATCTATATTGTCCTGTATCTTTGTTCCTACCTGATAACGGACTGTTTTTTTACTCTTTGACATTATAGATTCAACTTTAAATAAAAGCACACTGCCCATGATAGCTATATCTATCCCATACATTTGTCCCACTTTCTTGGCTGTTTCAGTAGAAACAATTCCTATTTGTTCTAACTTCATTTCTTCTAATATGGATTTGAGATTTTCCCGTTCCATGATTTTTATGTCACCGCTGACGTTATTAAATAGAAAAGTAATTAGTTTATTAGCAATAATAACTCCTGCATCCTTATTATTAGAGGGACTGCGAAAATCAAACACAGCAATAGATTTTTGTACTCGT
>JAMOPG010000190.1 GCA_027064715.1 Desulfobacterales bacterium | reverse complement strand
AATGTAAATATACCATCTTTATTAGGCATAGGGAGATGTGTCTCTCATGGATTTGGAACGATTAAAAATTTAAGTATAAAAAATAGGAGGTTAAAAAATGCAATTGATGAACATTGTATTTAATGGTTATCTCATTCCAGTAACACCATTAACTCAAATGCCAGCAGATACAAGGAACAAGAAGAAGAACAAGAAGAAGAACTCAGATGATAAGGTTAAGATGGCGTATCAGGAATTTATTTTGTCTGAGGAAATGGCAAATCGGCTGTATCAATTAAAAACAAAGAGGGCAATGAGTAGCGAAGATGAAGATCAGGAAGAAGAAAATAAAATAAGCAGATATTACAAAGTTCCTATTTTTACGGCAAATGGCATTCGTGGTGTATTACGTCGAAAATGTGCATATTCTATTTTAAATGCTATATCAAAAAGAGAAAAGATTAAAAACTATGACGTAGTTGATCTTTTAAGGGCAGGTGGAAATAGAGTAGTTAAGTATGTTCTGGTTTCAACATTTGATGAAATCAATAAATATGTATTAGAGAAAAATCCTCACCTGGGTCTTTTTGGTGGGACCCTTAACATTCCAGCACGTCTTTATGGCTCGGACGCTATCCCTTTAACCATAGAGACGGCAGAGTGGCTGGCCAAAAGAAAGATGAAAGCTCCCTCCACTATTGATGAATCCGTTGATTTGCCGTTTTTGAGCCAGATAAAGAATATAAGATCATGGATAAGAAGAAATGACTGGGGTAAAGAGAAAGAAGAGTTTAACTGGTTTACAGAAGAAGAAATAAAAGAAATTTATGAAACTATAGCAGCAGATAAAAAGAAAATTGCAGAGGAAAAAAAGAATAATAAAACCAATAAACAAGATCAAAAATCAGATATAGTTAATCTGGAACATGTTGGGGATTATGAATATATCGTTCCAGGGACAAAGTTATGTTTAAGATTTGAGTTAGAGAATGTAACAGACGTAATGTTAGGACTATTTGTAAACGGCTGGTTAAATTTTGCCAAAAATCCCTATCTGGGTGCATTAAGGAGATTTGATTTTGGAAGAGTGATGTTTGAATTTACTATTCAAATAGAAAATGGAGAGACCTATACATTAAAGATGGTATCTCCCAACCACGCAGAAGTTTTAAAAGACGATGTTGAAGTAACAGAAGAAATTCTGGAGCCATTTAATGAATATTTAGAGAAGGTGAAAATTGATGATCTGGATGTTTTTAAACATCTAAAATGGAGAGAAAGAGGTAAATAAGCTACTTCTAGTAAAAGCCTGCTAAATCTTTCCCTCAAATTAAGAGGACGTTAGCAGGCTTTTGTTACTATTTTTTGAGGAGGAAAAAGGTGAAAAATAAACCCTTTTACGCAATTTTTGAACTATCTTCATATCCTTTTTTAGCAAGATATACATATTTAGACGGTCTTCTGGCATATTGTGTAGTTCAAGAGGCAGGTGGAGATATGTCAGTAAAAGATGATCTTCCATTAAAGAGGCATGAGTCTGGAGTTTTTCATGCTTCCCTATGGTTTAATTGTTCTGTTGATTATATGCTAT
>JAMOPG010000189.1 GCA_027064715.1 Desulfobacterales bacterium | reverse complement strand
ATCCTCCTTTATGTTTTTAGGTTATTCCCTTTCACCTCACCCTAAAGGATGATGCCCATTTTTTCTATAAAAAATTTACACAAATTTTTTTACACTACTCATTAATCAGTCCTTTAACAGGAGACAGAAATTTAGGGATTTACACAAATAATGTTATAGGCTCATCACACCTACCTTTTTAAAGATTTTTTTAACATATGTTTCATCAGTTTGAAAGAATATATTGTGTTTCTCAAACTCTTCTTCTGTGTAATTACCTTCTCCAAACATCTTTTTAATATCGTCGTAAGAAGATACAGATATGATAAAGGCATTCAGTATTAAAGTAACAGATTTTGCTTTTTTCTTTAACTTTTCATTTACATTCTTTTCTATTTCTTTTATATATGAAATACACAATTGAATTTTATCATCGTTAAAATTTCCAAGATTTCTAATGCCTTTTGGATCTACAAAAATCATGTTTTGTGTATTTTTGTCTTTAACCCATATAATAAAATCTGGATAGAATCCGGAGCTTATAAAAAATCCTATTCCTTTTCTTGAAAGATTTCTAAGCAGGAATATATCTATGCCTTCAAGCGAATTTTTATTCCTATTTAAAAATTTCCTAAAATCGTTTACGAATTTTGCCTCGCCTTTATTCAATTTTACAGGGATTGATTTAATTTCTTCTTTGTTCTTTTTCCATATTATCAACGGAGTATATAAATGATTGTCAAGATGCACTATAAAAGAATTCCATTTTTTCCATTCTTCAGGAAGTTTGCCGTTATTAAAATTATATTTGTTGAGTTGTTTTACAACTTCCACTATATCAGCTGTTAATTTTTTTGGTATTTTGATAACAATCTCATTATCTTCTGGAAACATGGCAGAATGTTCTTTTGTTAAAGGTTCCACTTCTAAGTAATCCATAGTTTTTCTTTTTTCTTCTCTCCTGTAAAATTTCTGGATGTAATCTTTCAAAACCATCAAAATCAAATCATGCAACTTTTTAATACCATCAAAGGATGTTACTCTTATTACAGGCTTACTTCCATTATTTTCAATTTTCAACCCCGAAGACTCAGCAATAAATATCTTATACTTTTTAGATAGTATTATTTGCTTGAGATTTTCTTTATCTATAAGCAAATTAAACATTCTCTTAGTGATTTTATAGTTCATAATATCTGAATAAATTGAATTCCAATTAAGCAATTCAAAATAGTCGTCTGGTATTTCCATAGGTTCTTCAATAATAGTATCCACACCTCCAACTTTTAAACCATGAGCAATAGTAATTTTCGGTCTCAAATCAATTTTAATATTCCTTAAAATATTATCATCAAATTCAAGATTTACGGGATGATCTAGAAAATCGAAATCTTCTCTTGTTTTGATGGTATAAATTTTTCCTTCCCATTCCTCTGGCTTATTAAACCTAATCGGGATAACTATCTCTTCATAATCCACTTCCTCTTTTTCTATTGTAGTAAGGAATACATTTATATAATCCGCATTTAAACCGAAGATGAAAAGAGTTTCCAGTACTTTTAATTTATAATCAGGATTCTCTTCTCTTTTCAATGAATAATCTTTGCCTTTTAACCTTACACCTCTGCCAAACAATTGAATAATCTGAGGTCCTTCGCTCTTTCCCATATTTATTAAACCCATATTTGAAACTCTCCAGGAATTCCAACCTTCAACAAATTTTTTTGAGCCAATAAGAATATTTACATGAGAATTACTCTCGTTTATTCCGAAAAATAATGATTGGTTGAAATGGTCTTCTTTAACTTCAATATCTTCTGATTCCTTGATCAATTTCTTTAAAGAACGCACATCTCCAACATTAACAACACCAAAATATTTTTCTCCTGTGGTAGTTTTGAGTCCTATTTCTCCTTCAGCATTTTTTATCTCGTAAAGCTCTAATCTTCCTTTACCTCCAAAAACTTTTTGATAGGTATCCTCAACAATCTCAATCACAGATAATTTTCTTATAAACTCAAATTTTCCTTTGAAAATATCATTCCCTTCATTGTCTATAAGCCCTGATTTTCCAGTAAGAATTTTCTCAATATTCTCTTTCAAGTAATTTTCATCTCTTACTATCTTATCTAAAAATTGAATTACTCTAACTACATCCGAATTAATACCTTTTCCTGTAACCTTGCTTCCAACGAAAATCCATAAAGGTTTTTCTATGTTGTATTTTCCTAGTTCATCCTTATACTTTTCAAATATAACCAACTGCTCGTAAAAAGATAAAAGCCCTCCTGTAAGCAATAAATCTCTTTGAATTTCTGTATAAGCATCCTCCCTTATGTTATAAACATAGAAATCCTTTCCATATCCGTCTGTGTAAAAGTATTTGTAAGAGTAATCAAAGACTATTGCTTTTGCATACTCTTCAAGTAAATCTTTATTTTTACCTATTACCTGTCCGAAGGTTGCGGAATACTCAAAAATAAATCCATCTTTAGCAATTTCTTCTCTTAACTTTTTCCACTTTTGTTCTTCTGATTTTTGTCCTTTATGTCCTTCATCAATGAAAACTAAATTTTTGCCATCAAAATAGGATATATCAACACTTACACCCTCACCTTTCTTTTCTTTAGTGAGTTTGTGAATGTCTATAATTAAAATTTCTCCACTTTTTGTTTTTAAATCATCAATATTACCATCATACAATTTACAACGTATTCCACTTAATTTTAATTCTTCATAATGCTGTTTTGATAAACCATCGTTTGGAGTTATCAAAATGATGTTGTCCCAGTTGTTCTTTGAGTATTTCAAAATCTGCCAGTAGTTTATATGCATGATTAAAGTTTTACCGCTTCCGGTAGCCATCCAAAAAGCAAGTTTGCTCAGGTCCTTTTTTGTAAAAGGAGAAATTTCAGTTTTATTTTCATTATTGAATTTTTCCAAGAATTCGTTTAACTCGGCTATGAACCTTCCCCTGTCGTTGTAATATCTATAGAGGAAAATTTCTGTAAACAAAACTGTCAGGTATTGGAAATATTTAAGGTTAAAGTTTAACTGTCTTCTGTTTTTTCTTAATTTTTCAACATATTCTCTTATAGCTTCATCATATCTTAAAAGCTCTGCTTCCCATTTTGATTTTAAACCAATTAAAACATCAATAAAGTAACTTCTTCCTGTAAAATCATAGCCCTCTTGCGTCTCTTTTAACTTCTCCCTTAACTCGTTGAAATTACTAAAACCAAAGAGATTAAGGAAATATTTGTTTAATACCAAATGCTTTTCAAGTTTTACGGCCATTTTATTCCACCTTCTCAAACATCAATGATTTAAATAGAGGTTCTATGTGTCTAAATCCCTTAACCAATGCTTCTCCATTAATGTAAATCTCATCTGACTCAAAGCCCTTTAGCCCTGCTTCAATAACTTCTTTGTCTTTTTCAAAGTCAATATCCTTTATGCTTCTCCAGACAATAACAATTCTCTTTCCATCCTTTTCTCCAAACACAAAAACATACTTCCTTCCATTTTCCTGTAATACTTTATACTTACTTACATTTAAGCCAATAAGATAATTGAATGTCTCAACTAAATCCACATTAACTGTTTTCTGCTGATAATTTTCAATGATTTTTAGTTTGTAGTTAAATGGATCTTTCATCTCATCAATGTTAAGGAAAGTTTTGCTTCCCTTAGTCTCCCATTTAAGCATATATTTAACAAAGTAATCAGTTAATTCGTAAAGTGCTTTCTGCGGTTTTTCAAACTCAACATTTTCTAAAGCATCTTCGTATTGTTCTAAGGTGTGGTATTTGAAGAAACCTCCTGCAGTGCTAAAATTATATCTTTCTTTAACCTTTTTTTCTTTGCTAATTCCTGCTTTGTTATAGAATAAAACTTTTTTCATTCTGGGCAAAACTACTGTCCACAAATGGTCTCCCATCTCAACTCCGATCCATTTTCTTTTTAATTTGTGTGCTACTGCTGTAGTTGTTCCACTTCCTAAAAAGAAGTCTAAAGTTAGATTTCCTTCGTTGGAGGTAGATTCTATGACACGCTTTAAGAGGATTTCGGAGTTTTCAGTTTTAAAGCCTGTAGTATTGGAATATCCTGCGATATCTAACCAATTATTATCTATGAAAGTTTCCTCTTTGGGATGTACATAATAACGAATCCTATTCTTTTCTTTTTTAACAAAATCTCTAATGCCTGTTCTTTGAGAAAAATGATCTATAGTTTCGTCACTCCTCTGTGATTCACTCAAATATTTTTCATAATTTTCAACGCCTTTTAATGCCCTTTCCTTCCCCCATTTCCAATAATAACCTTTTGGAGGATATAAACCTAGTAGTTCATACACCATAGTTGGTCTCGCACCACTAGGTTTCATATCATAAAAACTACTCCAATATCCTTCCCTTCTTTCCACTTGTTTTTTGAGTCCCTTAAACCGAGCTTTTATGGTTTTAGTATAGAAATACAAGTTATCGTATAATACACCTAAAGATTTTATATCTTTAAATTGCTTAAACATCTCAGCTTTTGGTGCACCCCTCTTCACTACAATTTCATTTCTAAAATTCTCCCACCCAAAAATTTCATTCAAAAGCATTCTTACATACATATTTCCATTATAATCACATCTTACAAAGATACTTCCTCTCTCATTTAACAAATCTCTTCCCAATCTAATCCTGTTCTCAAGCATTGTTATCCATGTAGCATCTTTATAACCAACTTTGTAAAGATAATCTGCTTCTTGTTCTTTGTTAAATGGAGGATCAATATAAATTGTTTGCACTTTTTCATAGTATTTATTCAAAAGCAAATTCAAAGCTTGCCAATTCTCGCTTTTTATCAAAACTCCATCTAAGATCTCATCTAAATTATTTTCTTTTGTTAAAGCAACCAATAACTTCCACTTAAATTCTTCATCAAAATATTTTGTATCTATTGGCAACTTTTTCCATTCCCCTTTGTCTTTTAAATTCTTTTCACTTTTAACTTCAATTCCAAACAATTCTTTCCATTCATCCAATTGTTTTTCTTTCCTCAATATATCATCTAAAATACTTTCTAAAAACTCCTCTCCTGCATATTCCTTAATTTTATCCAGAGTGATTACATAATGAGTATCAATAACAAACTTCTTTTTCTCCCAGATTTTCTTCTGAAAATTTTCAATCTGTGCCAAAAATTCGATTATCTTTAAAGCAATGTTTCTAAATGCTTTAACTCCAATTAAATAAAGTCTTAATTTATCAAAATAGCCGCTTTCCTCCAAAACTCTCAAATCTTCCAATTGTAAGAATTCATTTTTAATGTAAAAGTCCAATTCTCTTTCTAAAAATCTTTTCAAATTTTTGTGAATAAAGTAATCTGTTGTGTTTCTTCTTGTATATCTGTAAAGATGTTTTTCTATTAAAGTTTTATCTCCTTCCTTTTCAAAAATTAATCTTGCCAAACTGTTCTGAGGAATTTTTTGCTCCAGTACTTTTATTATTTCTTCATTGGCTTTATCTTGAGACACAGAATTGCCATATTTATATCTTTCTTTCTCTTCACTGGTTAAAGTTCTATATTCAAAATAAATGTCTAATTCTCTTTTTTCTTCATCAAAGTTAAAAATCTCTTCCTTTAGTACAAAAAACTTTTTATCCGTTGATTTAATATTACCTTTTTCTTCTTCTGCGTTTATAACCCTAAAATTAACTTTAATGAATTTGTGCTTATCCCAAAAAGTGTATTTTCTAAAATACTCAGTAGTTTTGATATAATATTGGTCTTTGTTTACCCAGTAAAGCAAAACTTCATCTCCATTATAAGGAATAATATATTTTTCATTTTTCCCGTATCTTCTTTTGCTAATAAAATCTCCTTTATCGTAATATCTTGAAAAAAAGTTGATTAAATGATTGTAAATCTCTCTTTCTAAATCTTCTGATATTTTTATTTCTTCTACCTGCTTTTTCTTTTCATAATATTCTTTTCCCAAAGGTGTATTTTTAAATTCTTCTTTTAATTCTCCATTATCAAAAGCGTTTTTCCCTAGATTTTCTTTTATTCTTTGCTTTAATTCTTCAAATTCCTTTCTTATTCTCTCTGTTTCCTCATTACTAACCAATTTTAACTGTTTTTTTATTTCATTAATTAATTTTTCTTCAATAAATTCTTCAATTTCTTTTCGTTTATAATTAATTATTCTATAAATTCCAAAATTTAAATCTTCGTTTTCAAATTGGAAAATTTCCTTAAGTTTTCTTTTTAACTCAGTTTTTAACTCTTTCATCTTTTTCTCCTCAATGTAATTCTTTTAATTGTTTTTCTGAAAACTAACTTGAGAGCTCAAGCATCTCAAGTAAAAATTTCTTACATTTTAACTCTGTCGCCAGAAAGTCCCTTTCCGTAAGGGAAGGGATGAGAAGCGACAGAATATTTATGCTGCTATTACCCGTTCTACCCAATTGTTATTCCTCCTTATCAGGATAGCCTGCCTTAAAGGAATCTGTTTATAATTCTTACCTGCTAACCGTATATAGTTGCCCTCTATATCCTGGATGTAAGCATATCCATTACCAGTGAAACCGGATATGAATCCGATCTGTCCAGCTATTTTTACTTTGTCCCATAAACACCACAATCTTCCGTCCCTGGTCCTGACCTGTTTGGTATTCTTCGGATTCCTTCTGGCCTCTGTATTGGGTCTCACCCTCCCTTTCCTCGGATTGGCCTCATGAAGGCTACGTTTTTTCTTTCTAACCTGCTTGATAACCGTTAAAGTGTTCATGTCTCTGGGATTGTCGAAACTGGTCATTGCTATGGCATTATTAACATGGCTCTTGGATAATCCTAGTTTCCTACGCTGTAGTTTTATTACATAGCCGTAAGTAAACCGTACTCTGTTTCCAAACATCTTCTTCAGCTTTTCCATAAGCTGTATTCTGAACGAATTCAGATATGCTGCCTCTTTATAAAACCTGGGCTTTTTCAGCTTGCTTAGCAACTTCGGGTTAAGATGGATCTTCTCATGACATTTCCTGTGCAAAAGAGCCAGGTTGTCTGGTCTATCAGTCCCACCCTGTCTCTTGGGCACGATATGATGTATCTGCCATCCATTACCGCTTCCACCATACCCTTTTCCACATAACTGGCACTTTCCCTTCTCCCGAACCAGAAGATACTCCAACACGTTTGCATAACCGTAAAGATTTCCTTTCTGATACTCCTCACCTGATATGTTGGGATTTTCCAGTTTTTGTGGATCAAACCGGTTTATTTTTATAATAACCTCGGGATTGGGTAAAAATCTGGTCAGGTTTTCAATCCAGCGAATGATGTGCTCAAATCTTGCCCTGACCGAAGGTGAAAGCCATCCATCCGGTCTGCGTCTGTTTAAAAAACGAGGTTTCCTGTAAGGTGTTTTCCTGTATCTCCTGAACCTGCGATACTCTCTACGCTGAAGCAACAATTTTGGAATATCATTACGAAACCTTATCTCACACTTTTCCACGACTTTCCCACCCTGTTTGTTATCAACAACCACAGCAAGACCCATAACATTCCCTGGATTAATCCCCACTCTGACTGGTTGAGTGTAATGTGTCGTTTCATACAGAAGCTGGATGGTGAAAGGATTGCGACAGACCACCTTTGCCTGGCCTTCTCTAAGAAGTCTTCTGACTTTTCCAAACCTTCTGGTAGGCATCAACGGTTTACCTTCTTTGCTGATTACAAAAACTATCATGCTGTAAGCCTCCCTACGGAGTGGATTTGCCCTTCGGCAAAGTTATTCGGGCTTTTTACGCTCGGCCCACTGAGAGTTTCCTCTCTGTTTAGGCACCGAACCACAGAGCCTGGGACTAGGGCATCATCCCAGGGTGTGATCACCCGAATAACGTAGCGGACGAAACCGCTCAGCCTAGTCAATCAGTTACCCTCACACCTTACGGTGCAAGCCCCTTCCATAAGGGAGGGGTGGTTGACAATTAATCACATTCCAGAAAAGAACAGTAGGCTGCCACGTATCCGTGTGGAGGTAGATTTTTATTGCCTTAACAAGACCACAAAGAACTATTATAGCCAGGGCCACAATAGCCTCTGACGGATACTTTGTTTTATAGAGCAGACCTAGTTTTATCCTTTTGAAGGTCCCAGGAAACATTGGTATTCCAGCTTTTGACATTGCATCTTCAAAAAGGTGGAGGAGACAGCCGAGAGAAGTCCATTTGATGATTAGACCTGCTATTGGTTGTTGAAAAGCATGATATGTTGCAAAAAGGAAAAGGAGGGCATAAATACCCCAGAAGTGGCTTACTCCTCTATGCTTCATTTTAAAAACAAATTCAATAAAATCTGGAATAATAGATCCTATTGCAACAACAGCTATTCCTTCCAATGGCAGACCAATAGCATAAGCGATAGCTATTGAAACGAGTTTGTGGTTTTTCCAGGTCATAATTCACCTCCTCTTTTTAGAAAAAACAAAAAAGCCCTCTTCCTGTGTG
>JAMOPG010000188.1 GCA_027064715.1 Desulfobacterales bacterium | reverse complement strand
TAGAAGAAAAAAAGAACAAAAAGAAGAAGAATCAAAAAAGAAAAAAAAATTAATTATAATTATTGCGTCAGGATTAAGTCTTTTATTAATAGCTGGAGCACTCTACTTTTTTTTAACTCCAAAAAAAGAGGAAAAACCGCCACCACCTCCAAAAGAAGTAAAAGTGCAAGAAAAGCCCCCTCCTCCAAAACCTGAGATTATTCAATATTCGTTTCGTCCCTTTTGGGTAGATTATGATTTAAAAAATGAGCATAAATATTTGCACCTGACCCTTACCATAGAATATACAGAAAAGAGAATTAATTGGGAACTTCTACAAAAAAATATTGTTATTAGGGATGCAATATATTATTATCTAAAAAATAAAGATATCAATTTCTTTTTAGACAAAAAAAATATCCCAACGCTCAAACAGGATCTTATGTCAATAATCAATCAATATCTTGGATATGGAAAAGTGAATGCCATTTATTTAAAAGATTTTTTGATTGAGTGAGTGTTAAATTTTTAAAAGCTTTTTAGAGAGGCAAGTATGCCAGGAAATTTTGATTTTTCAGTAATCATCTCCCAGGTACCAAGGGTTCAGAAAGTCCAAGGAGATATTCAACATAGACCATTATCCATCCAAGAAGGTTTACAAAAAGAGGTTGAAAAAAAACAAGAACAGGAAAAAACGGAGATAGAAAAGGGTTCCCAAGGGCAAGAGTCCAATAAAGTCCAGGTACGTAAAGAAGAGCAGTCAGGATCTCATGCAAAACAAGACAAAAAAAAGAAGGAAAAAAAGAAAGAACAGGAGAAGAAAAAAACACAATCAGATGGAGAAACAGGAAGGCTGCTTGATATAGAGGTATGATCCAATGACCATTTTCAACTGGATTTTGACTATTTTGTCATTTTTAGAACTTATCCTGCTAATGGCCTTTTTTATAATTTTTTCTAGATTAAAAAAATCTGAAGCACTTATGTTAAAACTAAAACAATGCCAGAAGGATCTTATGGACAAACTAGCATTCAATGCGCAATTGGAAAAAGAGCTGATAAGGAGTTTTGAAGAGAGGCAAAGAGAGCTATCTATTCTAGATTCTAAACTCCAAATAAAAATTGAAGAGGCAAAAAGATTACTCTCTCAACTTGAAAAGATGACATCATCTCCAAAACTCCTTAAAGAGATAATCATAAAAGGATATAAAAAAGGGGAAAGTATTGTATCTTTGTCAAATAGAACTGGACTTAGTATAGAAGAAATAGAATGGATTCTAGAACAGGAAAAACTATGAGAATAAGAAGAAATAGTAAGGTCAATCTCATCTACTTTTCTCCTGATCCTGACAGAGTAGCAAAATTTAGAAAAAAATATAAAAAAGGAGATAGACTTCGCGCAAAGGTATTAAAACAATTAGACCCCCAAAGAGCGATTATATTAGTTGGGGATGTAAAACTAATTGCTCTTTTGAAAAAAGAGGTTTCTGTGGGAGAAGATATAATTTTAGAGGTAAAACAACTAACTCCACACGTGATACTTAAACATGTAGAAGATAAGAAAGGATTGAATATATATATTTAATATGCCTGAGTTTCCCATCTCAAAAGACCATCCATGGCTTGCTCCTATTGCAGGATTTAGTGATCTCCCTTTTAGATTGTTATGTAGGGAATTTGGGTGCAAGGTCGCTGTAACAGAAATGGTAAGCGCCAAAGGTCTTCTCCACAATCCAAAGGAAAATTTAAGATATATAAAAACCATAGAACAAGACTCTCCCCTTGTGGTTCAACTATTTGGTGATGATCCTCAAATAATGGCTGATGCAGTCAAACTTTTAAAAGATAAAAACTACAAATATTTTGATCTAAATTCAGGATGTCCTGTTAAAAAGGTAACTAAGACTGGTGCTGGAGCAGCTCTATTAAAAGATTTAAAAAAATTAAATAACATATTGGAATCAATGGCAAAGGTAGCTGGAGCTGAGAATGTAGGTATAAAGACAAGGCTTGGATGGGATAAACAGTGTGTGACTTACATACACGTGGGAAACATTGTACAAAAACTTGGACTTGGCTGGATAACCCTACATCCAAGGTTTGCAAAACAGGGATTTTCAGGCAAAGCAGATTGGTATGCCACATACGAACTAAAACAAATGATTAAAGTGCCAATAATTGCAAGTGGTGATCTGTTTACAGCAGAAGATGGAATAAGATGTATAAGAGAAACTCATGCTGATTCTTTGATGTTTGCTAGAGGAGCCTTAAAAAATCCAGCAATTTTTATGGAATATCTCAATTTGTTAAAAGGGAAAAGCAGTCTATATGATAAAAATAAATTGAAAATAGATATAATAAAATTGCACATTGAGTTGATAAAAAGATATTCAGAGGTCAAAAATCCTATTTTTAAGATAAGGGGCATATTGGCAAAATACATTAGAGGTTTTAAAGGCTCAAAGAAACTCAGGGAAAGGGCGGTGAAGGTAAATAGCTTTGAAGAAGTGATTCAAATAATAAAACTTCTTGAGGAGGAGGTATGCAAATAATACGGGGAAGACATGCTGGTTTTTGTATGGGCGTAGCCCTTGCTTTAAAAAAACTGGACCATACAATAGAAGAATTTGAAAATTCACAAAAAATATATACACTTGGACCTATAATACATAACAGACAAGTAACAGATCGGTACAAGAATTTGGGGGTCGTTCCCATAGAAAATATAGATAGACTGCAAAAAGGAGATGTTGTTGTGATCAGGGCCCATGGGGTTCCTAAAGAATTAGAAGAAGATTTACAAAAAAAGGGAGTCACCATAATAGATGCTACTTGTCCAAAGGTAAAAAAAGCACAAAAATTAATAGAAGAATACAGTAAAAAATATACCTTGCTCCTTTATGGAGAAAAGGACCATCCAGAAGTTAAGGGTTTAATTAGCAGGACTAATGGAAATTTTTTAGTGTTTTCCTCTAAAAATGAACTAAAAAACTTGGCTTTAGATGTGTCCACAAAATACTTTCTTGCAGCCCAAACAACCCAGGATAAAGAGGAATTTTTAGAAATAATAGAATATCTCAAAAATAATATTAGGCAAGATTTTCCCATCTTACACACCATATGTACTGCTACAAGGCAAAGACAACAAGAGGCAATAGAAATAGCCAAAAAAGTGGACCTGATGATTGTTATAGGTGGATTTCACAGTGGAAATACAAGGCGGCTGTTTCAAGTTGTAAAAAACACAAATACTCCATGTATCCATATAGAAACTTATAAGGACTTACCAAAAGATATCATTAAAAATAAAGAAGTCATAGGAATTACCGCAGGTGCCTCTACGCCAGACTATATAATTGACGAAGTTGAGCAATTTCTTCTAACGGCTTCATAACCCTATAACCTCCTTGTGGCATAGAATTTGATTTTAAATGGTCACAAGGAGGTGGATATGAATTTTTTACCTACCATCTTCATATCAAATATTCTAGCAACACAAGATAATAATATCTTTCAGTCATCTCAAAACAAAGATAAGGGCATAAATTTTTTAGACCTTTTGTCAAAAAATTTTGACAAAACAAAACAAAAAAATACCCTATCCCAAAATGGATCAGTAGCTAATGAATCTGTTTTGCCACTATTGTTGTTGTTATTAATAACTAATAATAATTTAAATCAACAAATAAATACAAATAGCAAAAATATCGATAATGGAATTGAAAGTAGCAGCAATATAATAACAACTTTGCAGAATATTTTAAAAGAGTTACAAAATAAACTAGTAAATAAAGACCTCACCCAAGTAAATAATTTAGATTCAATAGTTCAAAACCTAAAAGAACACCAAAAGTTAATAGACAATAATGAGCTGTCAAAGGAAGTAGAAAAATTTTTACAGATTATTCAAATTCAAAAGGATAATGATAGTTTTCAAAAATTAGATATTTCTAATATAGCTGATATATTAAAACTTCAGAATAAGGACAAAGATAACTTTAGTCAAAAGGATTTAAATGAGTTATTACAAAGTGATGAGAAAGACAAAATAAACATCTTTATAAAAGATCTGAAAAATACAAATAATTCAATTGAAAAAATATTAGCATTATTGTCTACAAAAGATCAAAACATTAATTTGCCATTGCAAAAAGAACTTTTACATCAAATCAAAAATCAGTTGCAACAACCAATGGCTAATTCAAATGAATTATTAAAAAATAATGAAAAGAATAAGATAAATACCTTTATAGAAAATCTGAAAAATACAAATAATTCAATTGAAAAAATATTAGCATTATTGTCTACAAAAGATCAAAACATTAATTCGCCACTGCAAAAAGAACTCATAGCGCAAATCAAAAATCAATTACAAGAATTGATAGCTAATTTTAAAGATAATAAGTCAGATCTAAAACATATAGAATTAGACACTTCAACTACCACTCAAAATCAGAAAAACAATATAAACAAATTATTTTCTCATATAGTTAATATTTCAGGACCTCAAGAAAAAGATATTAACAATTCTATCATAATAAATAAAAATATTCAGGTGGATTTAGCAAAAGGTGAAGCAGATCACATTTTAACATTGCTTCATCAAAATTCTAACTCCAAAAATCATTTTTCAAATCACTCAAATTATAATAATTCAGAGCCTAATATTATATTTTTAAATCTACAACAAACCTTAAATAGTGAAGAGATTAATCCTTCTAATGTAAAATTTAGGGATGAGCTTTTTAGACAAATAGAGCAAGGTATTTTTAAAAATCTTGGTGACGGGAAAAAGGAGCTAACAATTAAACTATTTCCTCCTGAATTAGGAGCAATAAAGCTTTCAATTGAAGTTCAAAACAAAGAAGTGTCCCTCACCATTCACACAGATAATAATCAAGTAACAAAGGCATTAAATCAACATATATCAAACTTTGAAAAATCTTTAGACCAGCAAGGTTTAAAAGTAGTAAAAATAGAAATTAGAGAAGATTTATCAAATGAAAATCAAGGCTCATGGACCCAACACAGAGGTTTTCAAGAACAGAAAAATAAAACAAATTCTAGATTTAGAACAAAAAGCCAAGTGGCTAAAGTTAAATTAATAGGCGAGACAGATATAGAAGCACTACCTCCTAATGTATTTAATAGATTTGGAAAATCTGCTATATATATAATAGCCTAGAATCAGGAGTTTAACCATGGAGTTAGCATATACAGGGATAGATAATATACTTGGAAGGGCTGAAACAGATTTTAAAGAAGAAAAACTAACTGGAACGCAGAGTCAATTAGATAAAGATGCGTTTTTACAATTACTTGTTACTCAATTGCAACTACAAGATCCAACAAATCCATTTGATGATAAACAATTAACAGCTCAGCTTGCACAATTTTCCAGCCTAGAATCATTAAATAATATAAATGAGTCAGTGGATGCCATATTACAACAACTGAATAGTAATTCCCTCCTATCTGGAATAAAATTTTTAAATACATATGTTGTTGCTCCAGGAAATGAGGTTTCCAAACAAGATGGTAGTATCTCTGAAATTGAATATGAAATCCAAGAAAAAAGTGTAAGAACATATGTAAATATTTTTGATGAATCAGGAAATATTGTAAATACCATTGAACTTGGATCAAAATTACCAGGTAGCTATACCTTTCGATGGGATGGAAAAGATTTTAATGGGAATGAACTTCCTGATGGGAAATATCTTGCTCGCTTTGGAGCCACAGGAGAAAATGGACAACCAGTACTAATTTCCACTAAATGTAGTGGTAAAGTGGTTGGGGTATCTGAAAAAAATAGTAATATTATTCTAACATTAGAAGATGGAAGAGAAGTTTATCTAAGTGAAATATCTGAAGTTCATTCATCTAAAAAATAAAAAAGGAGGGAGTATATGCCTTTGGGTGCTGCTTTATATGCAGGTACTAGTGGTCTTAAGGTCCATGGGGAGAAAATGAATGTAATAGGACATAATTTGGCAAATGTCAGCACCATTGGATATAAAGCAAGTAGGATGGATTTTGAAGATGCCCTGTATCAATCCATAACCACTGCAGCTGGAGCAGATCAGGTAGGAAGAGGCGCTGCCATTGGCGCCATACTCACTGACTTTTCTCAAGGCTCTCTCGAGTCAACAAATGTGTCAACAGATCTTGCTATAGGAGGAAAAGGATTTTTTATTGTATCACCAAAGGGAGAAGATATTCAGTATTATACACGAGCTGGAAATTTTCGCTTTGACAAAGATGGATACTTAGTGGATCCACATGGATATGTTGTGCAAGGATGGCGAGTACAACAAGAAAATATAGCACAGGCAGCATCAGATAAAATATCTAAGACCGATCAAAGCAATGCTGTAAACATAGTTGGATCTTATGGAGACATTAGGTTAGAAAATTTTCAATCACCTCCTCAGGCTACTCAATATGTTCAGATTATAGCGAATTTAGACTCTCAGTCTGAAGAAAAATCTGTTGATAGCACAAATCCTTTTTTTGCAATGTATAATAGATGGGATGCAACACAAGAAACTCCGCTTGGTGACAATGCCTATGCTTATCAAACAACATTAAAGGTGTATGATGAGAATGGTTCTCCTCATGATTTAACAGTGTATTTTGATAAAGTTGAACAATATGTAAGCAATGCAACAGCTGGTTATCAATATTGGGAATATATGGTAACTGTTCCACCAGATGAAGACAAAAGACTATTTTGGAATAGTGCTACTGACGTAAGCAAAAAAGGAGTGCTCATGATTGGCACCTTAACCTTTGATAGCTCAGGCAACCTCATTTCTCAAACAGCATATACTATTAAAGATACTCAACCAGATGATCCTAGTGATCCAACCACCTTAGGAATGCAATTAAGCGATGCTAATAATCCAGGCAATTTAAGGAATTGGCAATTAGCAGACTTTAGTGTTGAAGGATATCCTATTTTTACACCAAACTTCACTGGTGCAAGCGACGCTGATGCTACAAATATGACAAATGCAAAAAACATAGCACTTGATTTTGGTATGTACAACCAATCAACCACTTGGACTGGATCATCTCAAACTGCAGATGCCATAGGGAGTGATGCAAGCCAGCTTCCTACTTTTCAGGATGGCAAGATAAAAGCACTGTCAATAACAAACTATAGCAGTGCGTCCACAACATATTCACAGTCTCAAGATGGATACCCAGCTGGAGATTTGCAATCTATATCAGTTAGTAGAGATGGGGTTATCACAGGACATTATTCAAATGGACAGGTGCTTGAATTATACGCACTAACACTTGCTAATTTCAATAATCCAGAAGGATTAAGAAGAGAAGGAGGAAATTTGTTTAGTGAGACAAGAGAATCAGGAGATGCATTAACAGGCCTTCCTGGCACTGCTGGTCTGGGCATAATTTCTTCAAACTCATTGGAACAGTCTAACGTGGACATGGCTGAGGAGTTTGTTAGGATGATAACAACACAAAAGGGATTTCAAGCAAATGCTAGAACTATCACTACAACTGATACCCTTTTGAATGAAGTTATAAATCTTGTCAGATAAAGAATGGGGGCATGTAGTGACCCCTTATTCTTTATCTTAAATTATAGTATCCCGTAGAATTTGATATAATGGCTCCTGCTCAATGATATTATTTATTTTATAAATATTTTCAATGAGTTTAGAATGTTTTTCATTTTATCTACATGAGAACCTGCCCAATATATTTTGTTACATTTGGGGCATAAGGAAAACTTATTAAAATATTTTTTTGTTTTAGGCGCCAGTCTATGAATAACTTCTTGTTTAGAAACTTCTAATAATTTTTCATTACATATAAGGCATCTTGAAAGGATCTTGTTTGTGTCTTTTGCTATTTTTAACCCAAAAAAAGTTACAATTTCTTGCAGTTGTTCTATGGGGTTTGAACTTTTAACCAATTTACCCCACAATACTTTTTTCCTTTTTAAGAGTTGCACATCTTTTGTTAATAATATCCGCTTTTCACTGTATGCTATATCAGCGATTTTGTCATCATCCCATGTCCAATGATATGCACAGTCAAACCCCAATAGTCTTATGTATTTTGTGAGTTTTCCAACATTTACATCTGTTATAAACTTATATTCTTCTATGGGTTCTTCAAAGAGGTAGTTGTTGGGATTTAGTGGTATTTCATGAGGGAAAACAGATATGTTTGCCTTTGAACTTACAATATACTTAAAATCAATTTTCTTTTGTCCATTTTTTATCTCTCCAACCTCAGTATGGGGCACACCTAATGCCTCTATAATATCCTTAATAGACGCCCGTCTAGTTATTGGATAATCAAAAACAATTTTTTGCTTACTCTGTTTTATTATTTTTTTTGCATCATATTTTACTAGTTCTTTTAGCTGTCCCCAAAATTCTATTCGAATCATAGTTAATTATTCTTTTATTTTCTTTGCTAGTTCCCACAACTTGTCCTTTTCTTCTTGAGGCAATGAATAAAAATCAATATT
>JAMOPG010000187.1 GCA_027064715.1 Desulfobacterales bacterium | reverse complement strand
GCAATGTTTTTTGTGTTGTTTTCAGCCCTGATTTCAACCTTTCTCACAAATGATGTTGCACTTTTTGTTGTTGTTCCGCTGACTCTTTCTATTGAGCGGATGATAAGATCAAATCTCTCAAAATTGATAATATTTGAGGCCATTTCTGTAAATGTGGGGTCTGCCTTGACGCCAATTGGTAATCCTCAAAATTTGTTTTTATGGCATAGGTGGAATGTATCTTTTATGGGTTTTGTTTTTAAAATGTTACCTTTGGTTTCTGTTCTTTTGTTAATCCTTTTGGGATTTATATGGATTGCCTTTTCTGAGAAAAAAGTTGTGTGCATGTTTATGGATGACCTGTCCTCAAAACAGGGGCGGAGATCTCTGTTTATTTTTTCTATGACAATGTTAATCCTTTATGTGAGTTTCTTGAAGATGGGATGGACTTATCACATACTACCGGTGGTATTTGTACTGTACTTTATCTTCTTTAAGGACGTATTGGGCAAGGTAGATTGGTTGCTATTGCTGTTCCTTACGGTTGTTTTTATTGATTTTCATATTATTTCCACATTACCTTTTATTGCAAATATTGTGGACAAATTAGACCTTACTCTCTCCTCTAATGTATTTTTTCTTTCTTTATTTCTTTCTCAGTTGGTCAGTAATGTCCCTGCGACTGTATTTATTTCGAAGTTCACCCATAGCTGGTTAGCAATAAGTTATGGGGTAAATGTAGGAGGAAATGGTTTGGTAGTATCTTCTCTGGCAAATTTGATTGCTCTAAGGATTTCAAAGAAAAAGGGGATCTGGATAGATTTCCATAGATATTCTATCCCCTATTTTCTGCTTACCAGTGCCCTTGTATATAAAATATGGTTTGCTGGGTAAGAGATATCTTGAATTAGAGAAGTTGGATTATAATGTGGGGCAAGGAGAATAGAAACGAAAATCTAATTGACTCGCTTGGATAGGGTTGTCTTGTTCGTTTTTGTCTTTGATTTGGATGTGGTGTAAAGTTGTGCATAGAGGCCGATATTTAGGTATAATGTTAACATGAACATCCTGAACTATATATCTCCAGAATATATCTTTTTGGATAAGGTCTTTGATTCCAAAGAGGCCTTGCTGGAGTTCTTATTGGATCGGGTAAGAAATCATCCAGCGATTTTGAATTGGACTGTGGTTTCCCGCGATCTATGGGAGCGGGAGGCCAAAGGCGGCAGTGGCTTGGAGGCAGGGGTGGCTATCCCTCATGCCCGTACAGAGGGAGTCAAGGACATTGTCATTTGTTTTGTTCGTCTGGCTGTGCCAATAGATTTTGGGTCAATGGATGGGGAAAAGGCCAGATTTGTCTTTTTTATATTAGTGCCCAAGGAAAAGGTGGAGGAATACTTGGAGGTAGTGGGGCATATTATGAGGATAATGAAAAGAGAGAGTGTTAGGTCTAAATTGATGGATTGTCGCAGTTCAGAGGAGGTGATGAAGTTATTGTCGGATCTGGAGGTGAAGACATGAGATTGGAGTTTAAAGGCACTGCAGTGGAGTTTGTCCGGGCAGATATTACTACTTTAGAGGTGGAGGCGATAGTCAAT
>JAMOPG010000186.1 GCA_027064715.1 Desulfobacterales bacterium | reverse complement strand
GCCGATCGTTTAATCAGGCATGCAGTATATTTGGTTAAGAAAATTCCTGTAAAGTTAAGTAGTGATGATGAATTAAGAAAATTAAAAAATATTTTTGATAAGTTATCCGAACATCTAAGAAATGAAGTTGAAGGAAAAAGTAGAATAGAAATGAAAGAGTTAAGGGAAGGAAGAATTTTCAGTAGTCTATTTCTTATGGGTGGTGATGAAGTAAAAGATGTAAAGGATATAAATGTGGTTCTTTTACGATTTATAAAGCTTAGACTTGATGGCTATAATGAAGAGTCTTTAGGAGATAAGAATACAATTAGTGCTATTTTGGAAGTGCTGAAAAAAGATTTTGAATCAGATTTTATTTTTCTTAATTTAGGAAATTTTCAGCTTACTTCTATTCGTTTGGACTTTCATGACAAAGATAATCTAAATAAGGATATACTAATCCACCTACTGAAAGGTAACAATACCAGTATCAGGGCAAATACATTTTTAGAAACCTGTATCCAGAAAAACTTTCTTTTTTTCTCCTATGAGATTACTGCCAATATTTTGTTCTTAGCTGAGTCTTGCAAGAAAGAACTAACTCCTTTTCCATCTTCTGAGGATATAAAGAAATTTTTTAAAAACTGTAAGAATGTCATAATAGCGATTACCATAGAAGTTCATAGAGACTCTTTCTATCCTGTCAAATATAAAATTAATGAAGCTGAGGAAATGTTTAAAAAACTTTTGCACGAAAAGCTAAAAATAGAAATATGGAATAAGGCACTGATAGGTCAATGTTTTGGTTGGCCAGATTTTCTATTGATACTTGAACTCAACTCGTCTGATAAAAGTTATTTAAAACCTATTCAAAAACTTAAGAATACCTTACATCAGATTGATGAAATAAAAGGCTTTAAAATTAACAGGACATTCACATCAGTGATGATACCACCTTGTCTTTTTGAAAGTGATTACAAAATTACATCTCCAGACATTATTATAAGGTATTCAAGCTTTAATAAAAAACCACAAGATTTAGATAAAACAGATAAAATATTTCCGTCTCCCAACTGGAAGAAGTTACTTTTACCTGGAATATTTGATACAAGATATAGATATACAGCAGATGAAATAAGCATACACGAACTTTACAACACTATAAATAAAATTCCTTCCTCTATATCTGATCTTCAGTTCAGGATAAACATCGTGTCCCCTATGACAAATGTGATTTAAAACAATGACTTATCTGTCCATTTGACCCTTGTTGAATTAATTCCGCTTGTATCAGGAACCGCACGACGAGATAGATCTCTAATTCTTCTTACCGGGGTTTGAAAAGAAGAGGCTTTAAAAATTGAGTATAAACCTTCCAACCTAAATTCAGTCCACTCTGTTCTTTCAGCTAACTCTTTTTTTATACCTTCTATCTTCTCATTCAATTCTTTTCTTACACCTTCTATCTTTTCATCCAACTTTTTTATTTCACTTTCTATCTTTTTATCCAACTCATCCTTCATACTTTTTATCTCATCTATTATACGTTTTTCTGACTCCAACATTTTCTTCCCCCTTTTTTTCTTTCATCAAACTGG
>JAMOPG010000185.1 GCA_027064715.1 Desulfobacterales bacterium | reverse complement strand
CAGAATTTTGCCACAAAAAAGATAAACACCATTTATTTTGGTGGAGGCACTCCGTCACTACTGAAATTAAACCAGATTGAAATCATTTTAAATGAGATTTCAAAAAATTTTTCATTAAATAGTGCTCTAGAGTTTTCTTTTGAAGGAAATCCATCTTCACTTAAGGACTTAATTTTCTTAAAAGGGTTAAAGTCCCTTGGAGTTAATAGAATAAGCATTGGTGTTCAAAGCCTAAGAGATTCATATCTCAAATTCTTGGGCAGAATACACACTGTTAAAGATGCAATATTTTCCATCAAACTATCAAAACTGGCTGGCTTTGATAATATAAACATTGATCTAATATGGGGACTTCCTAACCAGACTCCTATATCATGGCTTGAGGATTTAAAACAAGTCACTCAATTTGAGATTACCCATGTATCATGTTATGAATTGACTATTGAGGAAAATACTCCTATGTATCAAATGCTTAAAGACAAAAAATTTAAGTTACCAGATGAAAAGAAGCTGTCAGCTATATATCTTTATGGAGCAGACTATTTAGAATCTCAAGGGTTGCTTCAGTATGAAATCTCCAACTTTGCAAAATTGGGATATTGCTGTTTACATAATCTTGGTTATTGGGAACAAATGGACTATCTTGGTCTTGGCCCATCAGCTGTTTCAACAATAGGCAATTTAAGGTGGAAAAATACCCATGATATAAAAATGTATTGCAAAAATCCTTTAACTTGCAATAAAACTACTTTATCTAAGCAAGACAAATTAAAAGAATTTGTAATGCTTAGGCTTAGAACATGTCGTGGTTTGAATTTAAAGGAATATTCAAAAATCTCAGGTGAAAATTTTTGGCAAAAAAATTATTCATATATAAATTTATTGCATAAAAAAAACCTTATTAGGATTAGAAATGGATATTTAAGTTTAACCAAAAGAGGTTTTTTAGTCAGCAATGCAATAATTGAGCGACTTTTCCCATAATAAATTGAGATTTTAAGGACAAATTAATGGATATTGAAAACATATCCCTAATTGGAATGCCTGGATGTGGCAAGTCCACAATATCCAAAATATTAGCGGAAAAAATTGGTTTTTCATGGATTGATACCGATCTTTTAATAGAATCGTGGTTTGGAAGACCTTTAGAATATATAAAAAATCATCTAGGCAATGAAGACTTTTTAAAGTTTGAAGAAGACATAGTTAGTAAGTTATGTGTAAAAAGATGTGTTATTGCAACTGGCGGAAGTGTTGTTTATGGGAAAAAGGCCATGAAGCGACTAAAGGCCCTTGGTCCTGTGGTATATCTAAAATGCAATCTAATGGAGATAAAAAAAAGGGTATCTAAAAATCCAGACAGGGGCCTTGTAATAGAAGATGAGCAAACCATTGATGATCTTTTCAATGAAAGAGAACCATTATATGAAAAGTATTGCGATTTTTATGTAAGGACAGATATGTATTCTCCTATTGAATGTGTTAAAAAAATAATAAAGATTTTAAATGGGTGATGTATGAAAAAAAAGAAAAAGATTAATATAACCACTCTCACAAAAAAGAAAAATTTCTTATTTGATCAATTAAAAAAGCTGTATCAAAAAATGGATAATGCATATTCAGACCTAGCACAAAAAATAGGATTATCTTGCGAAGGCTGTGAAAATAATTGTTGCGTGAGTTATTTTCAGCACCATACCCATATAGAATGGGCATATCTGTTTAAGGGTTTTAATAAACTACCTAAACAGAAAAAAGAAGAAGTCTTGATAAGGGCAAGAGAATATGTAAAACAAACCAGGCAGGCTATAAGTCTTGGTGTACCACCTAAAATAATGTGCCCTTTAAATGAAGAAGGGAAATGTATTTTATACGACCATAGACTAATGATCTGTAGATTACATGGAGTACCAAATATTATTAAAATGCCCAATGGGGCTGTGCATAGATTTCCTGGATGCTTCAGGGCAGTAGAACTCACTAAAGAGCTCCCTATTGATTTGTTTGTAATGGACAGGACCCCATTTTACATAGAACTTGCAATGCTTGAAAAAAAATATAAAAAATTGTTAAAAAAAACATTGCCAAAGGTGGATCACACCCTGGCAGAAATGCTCATATTAGGTGAACCCAGATGAATAAAAAAATATTTATCTTCATTAATATCTTTTTTTTAGTAGTTGGATGCACAAAACCAACGGTTTTACACCTTAAAAAAAATGAACTAAAAAATAATAAAAACCAAATCCTTGAGATGAAGTATCTTATATTTAATTATCAGTGTAAACAAATAAAAGACGGATTTTCTATCAAAGGGACCGCATATCCAAGGTACGATAAAATACCCCCATGGGGGAGATTTGCTGAAGAGATATGGATAGGCAGCTATTTATGTGATAGAAAAGGAAACATCCTTGCTCAAAAGATCAAATTGCTTCCCCCACAACCTCTATCCTCACACGGATTTCCCTTTCATTTTAGATTAAAACCCTCTGACTTTGGGTCTCCAGGCCCCATCTTTATAACCTTTGGATATAGATTAAAGATATCAAATGCATATCCACACTCAACAACAAAAAATCCAAAAATATTCTTTGCTATTGAAAAAGCAGAAGTCCCAGGGGGGTTGGATTAATGGCTTACTTATATCTATATACTATCCTTCCCCTGGTTAAATCATAAGGTGATAGTTCCACCTTTACCTTATCACCAGGCAAGATCCTAATATAATGTTTTCTCATCTTTCCAGAAATATGTCCCAATACTTCATGTCCATTTTCCAGCTCCACTCTAAACATTGCATTGGGTAAGGCCTCTTTTACTATTCCTGTTACTTCAATGGATTCTTCTTTTGCCATAATCCCTCCTTTATTTTAATTTAAATCTATCCACGTAATCTGTGGTTCATTTTCTATTATTTCAACTATTGCATATCCCCTTGGATTTCCTTTTCCATACCTAAAACTGCCTGGATTTAGCAAGTATCTTTTTTCTGATATCTTTTTAAAAAACCTTTTGTGTGTGTGACCAAAAAAGATTAGATTTATATCGTTATCAAATCTATTTGTAATATCTCTCTCCATGTTTGAAAAGTCAAGGTCATATCCATGGAGCAATGCTATTTTCACATTATTTAAGGTTATATTTTTTACCGTTGGAATATTATAAGTCCATGGTCCACAGTCCATATTACCTAGTACACCAATAAAATTTGGATGTGAATTAAGATAATTATAGATGCTTTCTGAGGTATAATCTCCACAGTGAAAGATTGCATCCAGATATTTTAATCTAGTTTCAAATTCCTGTTGTAGATCTCTCTCTGGAAATTCCATATGCGTATCAGATAATACTGCAATTTTCACATTTTCCTCCTTGTTAAAGCCGCAAAAAAACAAAAAATTAATAAGTTATTTTTTCCTTCTACGTTTTTTCCACCAATCCCTATTTATTCGAGCAAACCACCAAGATGTATGATCTGTCTCTATTATCTTTTGCGCAAGTTCTTTTCCAATATCTGTTCTAAGCCTCTCTAAAGCAAACTTTATCCATTTTTCGGCATAAGGATTGCCCAAATCCATCTCTTCCTTTAGATTCAATATAAGATCAAGTTGATCTGCATCATGAACTATTTCAGCTTCTTTGGAATCTACATTCTCTAATTCTTCTAAAAGAGGGATCAATTTTTCTTCCAAACCTGTATGCTTAAGGGCATCTTTTAAGGCTCTCTGCTCTTTTGCTGTGTTATATCTCTTATATACATAGTTAAAATCTCCAGTCCTTGCTTCGTGAAGATCGTGAAAAAGGGCCATTAAAAGTATTTTATTACAATCAAGATCCAACATATCTCCCAAGATATACGCAATAACAGCTGTTCTGTAGCTGTGTTCTGCCACATTCTCTTTTCCTGTTCCCAAAAATTGATAACCTGTTCTAGGAGTCTTTTTTAACATTCCAACTTCAAATAAAAATTCTGCAATCCTTTCAAATTTAGCATCTCTGTCTGTACTCATCTAATCTTTACCTCCAAACAACATTCTTGAAAATTCAAATTTAATATCACATTATCTTCCACAACAATATTTATACTTTTTCCCACTACCACATGGACAAGGGTCATTTCTTCCAATCTTTTTCCCCTTTCTTCTATAAGGAGTCCTTGGAACTTCCTGCTCCCCTCCTGAATATTTAAGATCACGGGTCTGATCTTCATGCTTGAGATCCGTTTCTGTAACTTCTTGAAATCTAATATGGGTTAATGCCTTAACTGTACTTTCTTTTAACAGATATAACATCTCTTGAAATAACTCAAAACCTTCTTTTTTGTATTCCTGTTTTGGATCCTTTTGACCATAACCCCTAAGTCCTATACCTTCTCTCAGATAATCCATATTGAGAAGATGTTCTTTCCAAAACCTATCCAAATTTTCAAGGAGAAAAAATCTCAATATATCCTGATAATGCTCACCGCCTTTTTCTTTTAGTTCAGCAATAATCTTTTTTACACCTTCTATTAATTCTTCTTTAGAAGGCACTGAATCATCGTTTAATGGTATCACACGTTCTATATCAAATACGTCTTTTAACCTTGTATTAAATGATCTTATCTCGTCCTTCTCAAGTTTATATTTTTTTGCCTCAACTTCATGATACATTTCATCAACTATGTCATTTATAAAATCAAATATCACAGGCTCTAAGTCTTGTTCCACCATCCACTCTCTTCTTTTTTGATAAATAACCTCTCTTTGCTGGTTCAACACATCATCATATTCTAATAAATGCTTTCTGATATCAAAATTGTGTTGCTCCACCCTTTTTTGGGCATTTTCAATTGCCTTTGTAATAAATCTATTTTCAATAGGTTCTCCTTCTTCAACACCAAGCTTATCCATTAGGGCTGCAATTCTATCAGAACCAAATAATCTCAAAAGATCATCTTCCAATGAGAGATAAAATCTAGAACTACCTGGATCTCCTTGTCTCCCTGCCCTACCCCTGAGCTGGTTATCTATGCGTCGAGATTCATGCCGCTCAGTTCCAATTATATGTAGGCCTCCAAGTTCTTTTACACCTTCTCCTAATTTAATATCAGTACCCCTACCAGCCATGTTAGTTGCAATAGTAACCTTCCCTTTTTCACCAGCATGAGCTATAATCTCAGCTTCCCTTTCATGATGTTTTGCATTCAGTACTTCATGAGGGATGCGTAATTTCTTTAATCTCTTAGATATAAGCTCAGATTTTTCTATTGAGGTTGTTCCAACTAGAACTGGCCTGCCCTGTCTATGTAACTCAACTATCTCATTTATTATTGCATTAAATTTTTCTTTTTGTGTCTTGTACACAACATCTGGATAATCTATTCTTATCATTGGCTTGTGTGTTGGGATAACAACTACATCCAAATTGTAGATCTCTTTAAACTCAACTGCTTCTGTATCTGCTGTACCAGTCATACCAGCAAGTTTCTTATACATCCTAAAAAAATTCTGAAAAGTAATAGTAGCTAATGTTTGATTTTCTTCTTGTATCTTTACCCCTTCCTTTGCTTCTAAAGCTTGATGTAGACCATCACTAAATCTTCTTCCTGGCAATACCCTTCCTGTAAATTCATCTACTATAAGTACTTCTCCATCTTTTACAATGTAATCTACATCCCTTTTAAATAAATAATGAGCCTTTAATGCCTGTAATATATGATGCTGATACGTGATATTTTGGGGATCAAATAAATTATCAATTCCCAATATCTCTTCACATCTAAATACGCCTTCTTCTGTTAAAGTAACAGTCTTTGTCTTTTCATCTATTGTAAAATCTTTATCTTTTTTTAGATGTGGTATAATAGCATTTATCTTTTTATATAATGTTGTAGATTCTCCAGATGGACCTGATATAATTAATGGAGTTCTTGCCTCATCAATCAAGACAGAGTCAACCTCGTCAACTATTGCATAATGAAGTTCCCTTTGTACCAATTGCTCAGGATAAAATTTCATATGGTCCCTTAGATAATCAAACCCAAATTCATTGTTTGTGCCATATGTTATGTCTGCATTGTATGCCTTTTTCCGCTCTTCGTCATCCATGTTTGACAAAATTACACCAACACTAAGGCCCAAAAATTTATATATCCCCCCCATCCATTCAGCATCTCTTTTTGCCAAATAATCATTTACAGTGACCAAATGGCAACCTTTTCCTTCAAGTGCATTTAAAACAAGGGGCATTGTGGCAACTAAGGTCTTACCTTCACCTGTTTTCATCTCAGCTATCTTTCCCTGATGCAGAACTATTGCCCCAAGTACCTGGACATCAAAATGCCTCATTCCCAGTGTCCTTTTAGATGCCTCTCTAACTAACGCATATACTTCTGGAAGTATCTCATCTAGATCTCTGCCCTTTTGAACCTGCTCTTTATATTCATTTATCTTAGCTGGAAATTCATGATCTTTTAATTTAGCTACCTCTTTTTCCAGACTATTTACTCTATCAACAATAGGCCTTATGGATTTGAGGTATCGCTCATTTTTTGTTCCAAATATCTTTTTTGCCAAAAAATCCAAAAAAAACATAACTGTCTCCTATACTGGATTGTCTCTATTACAAAATTAGATCCAACCAGTGACCAACATATAAATTATCCTTTGTTAATGCAAGTTGTATAATACATCCAGAACAACCTGTAACCACCATTTTTTCATCTACATTGTCCCAAAATTTCTTACCAATACCATTGCAAAGCTCAGAAAATTCTAGTCTAGTGCAGCCTCCAAAACCACAACATTGATCTATTATTTTATTACATAAATTCATATGTTCAAAAAACAACCTCAAATTTTCAAAAAAGTCCTTCTCTAGATGACAGGGTTTGTGTAATATTAAATCAGGAGGGCTTTTGACTAGTTCAATTCCATCAGGGGTTATAAACTCAGATAAATAATGGATAGAATTTATCCATACCTTTTTTTTCATCTCATCTGAGATAAATTTTTCATACCTTTTCAGTGCCTTGTAACAAGTTGCACAAAAGGTAATTATCTTTGGTCTTCCTAATTCATTCCACAAACGAAAATTTTCTTGAAAAGACCTTTTCTCTCTGTTTTTATCTCCAGCAAAATAAAAGGGATATCCACAACAGGTCCCCTGAAAGATTTCAACTGATTCAAAATAGCTATCTAGCACCTTTTTTGCTTTATTTATCAGATCTTTTCTTATATACTTCCCAAAACATCCCGCGAACAAAGCCACCTTTTCATTAATTTTAGATCCCTTTTCTTTTATTGATAAAATCCCCATAGAGGAAGAAGGGGCAAATTTTTTCTCATTCAAAATTTTTACAATATATTCAGGTAGTAATGGAAGGGCAGTTACTGCTTTCGAATATAATCTTGATTTAAGATCCCTATATCTTGCCCTAAGATCTGATACCACATCTGGTATATAAATCCTCTGGGGGCAAACATCATAACATCTAGCGCATCCCAAGCATTTAACAAGATCCTTTTTAATATCTTTTTCTGAAATTAGAAGCTCATTAATCTTATTATACAAAAATGCCTTAGCCCTAGGAGAATCCTCTTCTTTTAACGTATAGTTAAAAATTGGGCATACATTGAGACATTTTCCACATAATACGCAGTTTTCTATTTGCATTTTATGCATAACTAACTCAGTCCAAGCTTAAAAAAGTTTTTTATTAAATTTTATTCAAGAATCTTATTACAAATTACATATATTCATGTAATTTCACACATGATTCAAAAATATTACCATAAATAAAATACAAATCAAGAACTACATTAGTTCATCATAAAATATATTTTATAAAATAAAACTAGCTGGTTTTTCACTTTATTGGATTGGAGGGTACTTGTCACAAGGAAAAGCCTTGCCTATTTCAACACAATAGGCTCAAACATATCCTGCACATGCAAAAAACACGATTGCACATCTAAGATAACTAGTTTAAAATAAGATAAAAAAAAGGGAGCCTTTTTATGAGTCAATCTCCTAAAAAAATTCCCTATGGTATAGCTGATGCCGCTGAGGTTCTATCTGATAAATACTATTATGTTGATAAAACACACTTTATCCCTGTACTTGAAAACGCTGGAAGG
>JAMOPG010000184.1 GCA_027064715.1 Desulfobacterales bacterium | reverse complement strand
TTTTTTTAAGTATATTTTTGGCTTTCTTTTTGGAATACATAAATAACATAAAACAAAGAGCAGCTAAAAGTAAAAATTTGGAGGAGTAAATTTATGAGAAAATTTTTAATTGTTTTTTTATTATTCTTTTTTATCTCTCCTAAATTATTTGCTCAACATTCTACATCTCCTTCAACAACTCAATATCAATATCCTACATCTCCTTCAACAACTCAATATCGATATCCCACATCTCCTTCAACAACTCAATATCAATATCCTACATCAACTCCAACAACTCAATATCGATATCCCACATCAACTCCAACAACTCAATATCAATATCCCACTGTACAAAATTTGTCCCCTGCTCAGCAGGAGTATATAAAAAAACTCACTCCTTCTCAGATTCAAATCATTCAGCAGGAAATTCAAAAAAGTGGAGGAATTCTTACTCCAGAAGCTATTGAGGCTATAAAAAAGAGACCTGAATTTCAAGGAATTACTCTTGAAGAGATAATTAAAGGGAAAAGATTATTACAGCAAACTTTGGAAAAGCAATTGGAGTTAGAAAAGAAAAAAGAAGAAATAGGTAAAAAACCTTTAGAAAAAAAGGAAGAAGAAGTTGAAATAGTTAGACCAGAAAGAATACTACCAGAAATAAAAAAAGAAAAAGAGATTTATTCTCTTTTTAAAGAATATTTATCAATAAAATCAGGAGAACTTAAGGTTTCTACTAAATTAAAACCTTTTGGTTATAACTTATTCCAAACAGAGCTTATTAAACCTCTACCTGCTCAACCAGTTGCTCCTGATTATATTGTAGGACCTGGAGATGAAATACAAGTTATGTTGTGGGGAAGAATAAATGCTACATACACTTTGATCGTTCAACCTGACGGTAGAATATTATTTCCTCAAATCGGTCCTTTAACTGTTGCTGGTATGAAGTATGATGAGATGAAAAAGTTTTTGACCCAGCAGGCTAAAAGAATAATAGGAGCAAATGTAGCCATAACTTTAAGTAAACTTCGTCAAATTCAGGTGTTTGTGCTTGGCGAAGTTAAACATCCAGGTCCATATAACCTTACAGCTATGTCAACAATGTTAGATGCATTGATAGCTGCAGGAGGTCCAACAGGAAGAGGAAGTTTGAGAAAAATAATTTTAAAAAGAAACAATAAAGTAATTAGTGTTTTAGATCTTTATGATCTTCTTTTAAAAGGTGATAAATCTAAGGATAAAAGATTAAGACATGGAGATATAGTATTTGTTCCCCTAGTAGGACCACTGGTTGGCATTGCAGGAAATGTAAGAAGACCAGCTATATATGAGTTAAAAGATGAAAAAACACTTAAAGACTTACTCGATCTTGCAGGAGGAATTTTACCCACAGCATGGCAGCAAAGAATCCAGATTGAAAGACCAAAAAATCATGAATGGAAGGTGGTTTTAGATATAAATGCAAAAAACGAAAAAAAGTTAAGTTCTTTTAAACTCAAAGATGGAGATCTAGTTAAGGTATTTTCTATAATTCCTAAAGTTTTTAATTCTGTCAAATTATTAGGTTATGTAGAGCGTCCTGGAGAGTATGCTTATCATCCTG
>JAMOPG010000183.1 GCA_027064715.1 Desulfobacterales bacterium | reverse complement strand
TTGAAAAATTAATTTTACACAACTTTTTCAAGTTCTTTCAGAGTTAAATTTAACAGACCAGGTAATCTATTAACAACTTCAAAACGACAACTGTATGTCGCTAATTTTCAAATCCCGAATTATTTACTGATGTTACGCACAACATAATTTTTTCAGTTCAGACATAACAGCAAAATTAGCTTTAATAAGTACCTTAGCCCTGAGTGCAATCAGAATATGCTAGATAAAGCTTGCCTGTGCTTCCATCTCTGTTTGTAAAGACTCTTAATAAAATTTTTACACAAAATTGTTGACACAACCTGATAACTTTCCATGCGTCTTGACTTTTGGTATTATTTTTGAGAATCGTGCCTTGTGTTATACTAACTTTTCTAATGTTTAAAAGGTGTTGCATGTTATCTTTATTTACCATTTTTATCACGTCTTTTATAATAGCCCTATCAGGGGCAATGATGCCAGGGCCTCTTCTTACAGTGACCATTGCAAATTCAGCAAAAAAAGGTTTCTGGGAGGGGCCATTACTGGTTTTGGGACATGGTATTTTAGAGCTTCTTTTAGTTATTGCAATTGTTCTTGGGATGTCCAGTCTGTTCAAATCAAACGTATTTTTGATTTCTGTAAGTGTATTAGGTGGTGGAATGTTAATCTATATGGGATATGATATGCTAAGAAATGCAAAAAATTTGAGCTTAAATCCCCAAAAACTAAATACAAAAAAATCTGTGTCAGATAAGTCCACTTAGTTACTGGTGCTATAGTTTCAGCTGCAAATCCATACTGGATATTATGGTGGGCAACCATTGGTCTCGGATATCTTCTATCTGCAATTAAATTTGGAATATTAGGGGTTGTAACCTTCTTTATTGGCCACATACTTGCAGATCTTTTATGGTATGCATTTGTTGCATTTGGGATTAGTAAAGGGAAAAAACTAATGAAAGATTCCAGTTATCAAATGATAATCAAAATATGTGGTGTAATTTTAATCATATTTGGAGGGTATTTTTTGTATGGTTTAAAAAAATTTTTGTAAGTTAAATAAATCTTAAAAGCAAGACTATTTTTAAAAAGGTATTCTTTCACATATATTATAAGTGAGATATTTACTATCTATAATGAAAGGAGATAATTTTTAAGTATTCTGTGGTCCAAATTCTAAGGAACACTTCACCCAGGAGCTAAAATTAAATTCTTGATAAAATCCTTAATCTCAGGCATACTAATTTTGCATTCTAATATAGACATAGGGTATCCTCCTTTATGGGGTTTTCAGGTTGTTTCCTTTCATCTCACCCTAAAGGACGATGCCCTCTTTTTCTATAAAAATTTACACAAATTTTTTTACCCTACCGCTAAACTTCGTATGTCCGCAAAACGTTAGGCGACATATTCCACAGCCGTCTTAAGGAGTAGTGAATATGGGTAGGAAGATAGAATCTGATAAAATAATCTTGGGAAAACTTTTTGAGGATTTTTGGTTTTTAATTCCAGAATATCAACGGCCGTACGTATGGACACGAGATAATATCAATGATTTATTAGAAGATCTATGGTTTGCTTATGAAAATAGCTCTGAAGATGAATATTTTGTC